>NZ_JBVHEH010000004.1:8615-193374 GCF_055562955.1 Kitasatospora sp. NPDC015121 | reverse complement strand
TGGCGTTCGGCTGGGGGCGATGCCGGAGAGCAACCCCCGCGAGCGCGGGGCCGAGCGTTTCAGCAGCGTCGCCGCCAACCCCGCCGGGGAGCAACCCCCGCGAGCGCGGGGCCGAGTAGCCGTAGACCTGCCAGTCGACGGCGGTCCCGGAGCAACCCCCGCGAGCGCGGGGCCGAGGTGGTGGGCATGGAGTCGGTCAGGTCCTGCTCGGAGCAACCCCCGCGAGCGCGGGGCCGAGTTGGCGGCGGCGATCGCGGCCATGTCCTCCTGGGAGCAACCCCCGCGAGCGCGGGGCCGAGATCCCCGCGAGGACGTGCGCGCCGAGGGCCGGGGAGCAACCCCCGCGAGCGCGGGGCCGAGCGGTGGCTGACGCCGTGCGCGAGGTTCAGCGCGGAGCAACCCCCGCGAGCGCGGGGCCGAGACCGGTGGGCAGGTGGGGTGGAGCGCTACCGGAGAGCAACCCCCGCGAGCGCGGGGCCGAGGGTCCTTGGTGCGCCATGGGCGTGTGGGATTGGGAGCAACCCCCGCGAGCGCGGGGCCGAGCTGCTCCAGCGCGGCCTGGCGGCGCTGGGCGAGGAGCAACCCCCGCGAGCGCGGGGCCGAGTTGTGCGCGGTGTCCTGCGAGTCGATCTGCAGGGAGCAACCCCCGCGAGCGCGGGGCCGAGACTCGGTCATCTCGAAGCTGATGGTGATCCCGGGAGCAACCCCCGCGAGCGCGGGGCCGAGAGCGGTCCCCGGGGCGCAGCGGTTCACCAGTCGGAGCAACCCCCGCGAGCGCGGGGCCGAGACTGGCCATGCCGGCTCGGATCTGCTGCTCCAGGAGCAACCCCCGCGAGCGCGGGGCCGAGTCCCGGCCGCCGAGGGAGAACACCCAGCGGAAGGAGCAACCCCCGCGAGCGCGGGGCCGAGCTCCTGCTGGCTGGTGATGCCCTTGACGAGGGGGAGCAACCCCCGCGAGCGCGGGGCCGAGAGGCGGCCGTGCGCGCCGGCCGTCGCCGCCGCGGAGCAACCCCCGCGAGCGCGGGGCCGAGAACCGCCTCGACGGCTACCTCAGCAAGGACCAGGAGCAACCCCCGCGAGCGCGGGGCCGAGCCCGCACTCCAATGGCCCCGGCCCCCTGCAACGGAGCAACCCCCGCGAGCGCGGGGCCGAGTCGGTGGACAGGTCGTAGGCGGCGGCGCGCACGGAGCAACCCCCGCGAGCGCGGGGCCGAGCGCTCGAAGAAGGTGATGTCCACCATCGACGGGGAGCAACCCCCGCGAGCGCGGGGCCGAGCTGGACGCGGCGCTCGCGGGCGACTTCCGCGTGGAGCAACCCCCGCGAGCGCGGGGCCGAGGAGCCAGTACTCGCGGCCCATGTCGACGAGGAAGAGCAACCCCCGCGAGCGCGGGGCCGAGCCGTCGCATCAACGCCCTTCACTACGCAGCGTGGAGCAACCCCCGCGAGCGCGGGGCCGAGTCATCACGCGATGCCGTCGACGGTGTCCTGCAGGAGCAACCCCCGCGAGCGCGGGGCCGAGGCGTCCGGTGGCGAGCAGCGCCTACATCGGCCAGGAGCAACCCCCGCGAGCGCGGGGCCGAGAGCGTCGTCCGTCTCGCACGCGCACCCGTCGAGGAGCAACCCCCGCGAGCGCGGGGCCGAGGACGCGGCCGGCACCACCGACCTCGCCGCCAAGGAGCAACCCCCGCGAGCGCGGGGCCGAGGTGGCCGACGGCCAGATCCGGATGGAAGCGAAGGAGCAACCCCCGCGAGCGCGGGGCCGAGCACCCCGCGGGCGGCGAGCTGGTCGAGAGCCCGGAGCAACCCCCGCGAGCGCGGGGCCGAGGCGGGTGGACGTGGTCGGCGGGCGAGGCGAGTGGAGCAACCCCCGCGAGCGCGGGGCCGAGGTGTCGTTGGCGGTGAAAGTCGACCCGGCGTTGGAGCAACCCCCGCGAGCGCGGGGCCGAGGGTCTTGGAGCCGATGACGCCGTCCGTGCCGAGGGAGCAACCCCCGCGAGCGCGGGGCCGAGGCGATCTGGGCGACGTGGAGCCGGTCACCGGGGGAGCAACCCCCGCGAGCGCGGGGCCGAGAACCTGTCGAAGGCCGGTACGCTGAAGTCCGCGGAGCAACCCCCGCGAGCGCGGGGCCGAGGACCCGGACAATGTGGAGGTCCAGCAGTCCCCGGAGCAACCCCCGCGAGCGCGGGGCCGAGGCTTGGTGAGCTGGGGTGTTGTGGGTCAGGGGGCGATAATTTTATTAGTTGGGTTCGGTGGGGAAGTACGCATGGCCTGGGTGCTGTCCGAGAGTTGTCGGTGGGGTCCTCTACGCTGCGGAGCGTAGTGGATCAGAGTCGTAAGGTGGGCGGGATTATGGGGAGTTGGGAGCTCTCGGGGGAGACGACCGGCTGGCTGGGCGCGTTGTGGGGGAAGTCGGCAGGGAAGGCCGGGGGGACGGCGAATCTGCTGATCTCGCACATGTTGGACACGGCCGCAGTGGCCGAAGTGATGTGGGACGAGTACCTGCCGCCCGTGACGCGTCGGCGGCTGGACGCGGTGGCGGGTGGTCGGGGCCGGGGTCGGTTGTTGTTCGTGTGGTTGTGTGGTGTGCACGACTTGGGGAAGGCGACCCCGGCTTTCCAGCACATGGATGCGGCTGGTGCCGCTGCGGTGCGAGCAGCGGGGTTGAGGTGGAACGAGTACGCCGTCGCGGGGGGCAAGAAGTGGCGGCACGACCGGGCGGGTGGTCGGTTACTGCGGAAGTTGCTTGCCGAAGCGGGCTGGACGGAGGAGCAGACGGCTTGGGTGTGGCCGCTGATGGCGGGGCATCACGGTACGTTTCCGACGGTGGGGGATCTGGCGCCGCCGAAGAAGAACGAGGAGTTCCAGGGACGCGGAGCTGCCTGGCAGAGGGCCCAGGCGGTGTTGCTCGAAGTCTTCAGCCGGGAGGTCGGCTTCGGCGGCGAGTGTCCGCTGGCCGAGGTGCAGCCGTGTGAGGTGCCGCCACGGGTGGTGCAGCTGCAGCTCGCGGGGTTCGTGGTGATGGCGGATTGGATTGCCAGCAACGAGCGGCACTTCCACGGTATCGCCGATCTCGCGCAGGTCTCGTTGGAAGGAGCGCGCGAGCGGGCCAAGGCGGCTTGGTCGGCCCTGCAGCTGCGCGGAGGTTGGGGGCAACTGGATTTGCCCGGGCCGGAGTTGTTCCAAGACAGGTTCGGTGACGGTCCCAGGCAGTCGCAGCAGATGGTGTTGGACGCGGTGCGCCGGATGGGCGGGCCGGGGTTGGTGGTCATCGAGGCGCCGATGGGTGAGGGCAAGACGAAGGCGGCGCTCGCGGCGGCAGAGGTGCTGGCCGCTCGAAGCGGAGCGGACGGGGTGTTCCTGGGTATGCCGACGCAGGCGACGGCTGATCCGATGTTCACTCAAGTTCGTTCATGGCTGGGGGAGATCGACGAACGACTGGCCGACCAGGTGGCCCTGCTGCACGGCAAACGGATCTTCAACAGGGAGTGGCGTGCCCTCCTTGACGGCGCCGGGGACAGCGAAGGCTTCGGTGCGGACGACTGCTACGGCTCGGTCGGTGAGGACGAGTACGGGATGGCCTGGTCGTTCGGAGAGGAGGAGGCCGAGCCACAGCGGCGTGGCCCGTCCGAGTGGTTCCTCGGGCGCCGCCGCGGTCTGCTCAGCCCGTTCGCGGTCGGCACCGTCGACCAGCTCCTCCAGGCCGCGACTCGGACGAAGCACGTCATGCTGCGGATGGCCGGCCTGGTGGGCAAGGTGGTGATCCTGGACGAGGTCCACGCCGCAGACGTCTACATGTCCCAGTTCCTGCTGGAGGGCCTGCGCTGGCTCGGGCAGGCGGGCGTGCCCGTGCTCCTGCTGTCGGCGACGCTCCCCCCCGAGCAGCGCCGCGGCTTGGTGGCGGCGTACCTGGCTGGGGCGCAGTGCGCAGAGACCCCGCCGGAGGTCGAATTCCCGCAGCCGGACGGCTATCCGAACGTGACGGCGGCATGGGTGGGCGAGGACGGTCCGCACCTGCTGGTGGACAGCACGGAGACCTGGCGGGAGGACCTGGAGGTCAAGGTGCACGTCCTCGACGAGCCGGTGGCCGATCCGAAGGACGAGGATCCGTCGGGCCCGGCTGCCGAGGCGGTTGCGGAGTACCTGCAGGAACAACTCGCCGACGGTGGTTGCGCCTTGGTCATCCGCAACACCGTCGACCGGGCCCAGCGCACCTTCGAGGCACTGCGTGCGAAGTTCGGCGACCAGGAGGTGCACCTGCTACACGGCCGATTCCACGCCGGGCACCGCGCGGACCGCACCGCGGCAGTGCTGGAGGCGCTCGGCAGGCGTGATGACGGCCGGCCGCGTCCCCAGCGGATGGTGGTCGTCGCCACGCAACTTGCCGAGCAGTCCTTCGACGTCGACGCAGACCTGCTGGTCACGGATCTCGCGCCGATCGACCTGCTGCTACAGCGCATCGGCCGCCTGCACCGCCACGACGGCAATCCGCGTCCGCTCAGGCTCACGCACCCGACGGCCGTCGTGACGGGGCTGCGCCAGGCAGGTGGCGGTGTCCCGTGGCTGCTCCGAGCCTCAGAGGGCATCTACGGCCGCTACCCACTGCTTCGCACGGCGGCCGAGGTGATTAAGGCCGACGGCGGCAAGTGGAGCGTTCCGGGCCAGGTCCCGGAGCTGGTCGCCCGGGTCTACGGCAGCGACCGGATCGTCCCGTCGGAGTGGGCTGAGGAGGAGTCGACGGCGCGGAAGGTCTGGAACGAGAATCGCTCCAAGCGTCGGGCGGCAGCCGCTCCGTACCTGCTCGCCCGGACTGGCGAGCACGGGCAGCCGACCCTGGAGGGCCTGCACTACGGAGGTCAGGGCGTACTGCGCGACGGGCAGATGGAGGCCCTGGTCAGGGACGGCGACCCGAGCGTGGAAGTGATCCTGGTCCGCAGAGTCGGTGGGGGTTACCAGGCGATGACCGGCCGTGCGCTGGGTCCGAACGGCGAGACCGCAGCTGAGCTGCTGGACGACGTGCTCACCGGTACCGTCCGACTGCCGACCGGGCTCACCGCAGCGGTGGAACAGCACGCTCTCGGCCCGCTGCCGGGCTGGCGCGACCATCCGTGGCTTCGCTACGGCAAGGCGCTGGAGTTGGACGAGCAGGACGAGGCGAGGCTCGGCGGTTGTAGGCTCCGGTACGACGACCGGCTCGGGCTGGTCGTGGCCGGCCGCCCGTAGCGGGTGCGGGGGTGGGCAAGGAGAACCCTGCCCACCCCAACCCCGCGATAGCGGGGCCTACTTGGTGCCGACCTGACCGTGTAGACACGGCTGGGGGCGATCCCCTGCGGGGGCAGACGGCAATTCAAGCATTCACCCTTCAACGGTTGGCGCCTGGTGCCACTATGGACCCCAATCCCCTGACAGACATGGCTGGTTGGGAGAATCATCTGTGCTCGAGTACAACTTGGTGGACGAGCCGTGGTTGGCCTTGCGCCCGCTCGACGGTGGCCCGCGCGTTCACCTGGGAATCGCCGAAGCGCTGACGCGGGCGCACGAGTTCGACGGCCTATCCGTCGACTTCGCCACGCAGCTCCCCGCCGTGCTGCGCCAGGTGCTCCTGCCCGTGGTCGTGGCCGCGCTGGGGGCGCTCGCGACGGCGGCAGCGCAGGGTGAGCGCCTGGCCCGGGGAGGGTTCAGCGCCCAGGAGAGGGAAGACCTGCTCGCGTACCTGGCCGAACACCGGTCCCGCTTCGAGCTGTTCGACCAGGCCGCGCCCTTCGCCCAGGTGGCCGGCCTGCGGACGGCGAAGGACGAGACGAAGGGGGCGGCCGCCCTGGTGGCCACCGCGGCGAGCGGCAACAACGTCCCGCTGTTCGCCAGCCGTTCGGACGCCGACCCGCTCGACCTGACGCCCGCGCAGGCCGTCCACTGGCTCCTGCACACCCACTGCTGGGACACCGCCGCGATCAAGACCGGTGTCGTCGGGGATGACAAGGCGAAGGCCGGCAAGACCACCGGCAACCCGACCGGTCCCCTCGGCCAGCTCGGCGTGATCGTCCCGATGGGGCGGACCCTGTACGAGACGCTGCAGCTGAACATCCCGGTCACCGCGGCCGCCAACCTCGGCAAGCCCCAGTGGGAACGCCCCCCGGCCACACCGGCCTGGGAGCAGCGGCCGGCCGAGGGCCTGCTCGACCTGTGGACGTGGCAGGCGCGGCGCGTCCGCCTGATCCCGGAGCAGGACGAGGCGGGCGGGACGAAGGTGACCCGCGTCGTGATCAGCGCCGGCGACCGGCTCCCCGCGACACCGGAGTGGGAACCGCACACCGCCTGGACATTCACCGCAGCAGCGAAGAAGGCATCAAGCCGTGCCCCCGAGCGCCGGCCGCGCCGGCACGCTCAGGGCAAGGCCGCCTGGCGCGGGCTGGAGGCGCTGCTCGCGCCCGTCCGGCAGAACGACGAGGGCGCCTTCGAGACCAGCGTGCTGCTCGACCGGATCGGCGCCCTGCAGGAGGACGGCAGGCTGGCCGCCGACTACCCGCTGCGGGTCGAAACCTTCGGCATGGTGTACGGCACGCAGTCCGCGGTGGTCGAGGACGTCGTCCACGACTCCATCCCCCTTCCGCTGCTCGCCCTCCACGGGGACAGCGAGACGCGGCTGTTCCTGCTGGACGTCGCCGAACAGGCCGAGCAACTCGCCCGGGCCCTCAACAACCTCTCCGCGGACCTGCGCCGCGCGGCCGGGGCAGAGCCGATCCCGTGGGACAAGGGACAGCGGCCGGGTGAACTGCTGCTGCACGTCCTCGACGGCTTGGTCCGCCGGGTGCTGGCCGGGGCCCGGTCCGTGGGCGGGGACGAGGACTTGCTGGAGCGCGGCCGCTTCGCCTGGGAGGAAGCGGCCGCCTGGCGGAGCTGGGAGCACGCGGACGCCCTGCTGGCAGCCGCCCCCGCCACCACGTTCGCCGGGCGCACCATCACCCAGGCGGGCAAGCAGGGCAAGGCCCACGCCTTCTCCCTCGGCACGGCGGCCGACAGCTTCAGCCGCGAGGTCGCCCGTATCCTCCCGCGCCACGCCCACACCGCCCGCACCGCCGTACGAGACCGGTTCGGCGCGCTCGAAGACACCGTAAAACCCCTCTCCGGAGTCCACGTTGACGACTGAACAGCCCGCTGCCCGACGGCGGTACTGGCACGAGTACACCGCCCCCGACCACGGCTGGCGGATCGACCCCCGCTCCAAGCAGCCGCGCCGCCCGCCGGGCGAGGAGCTGGCCGCGCTGCGTTCCGGACTCGGGCGGCCGGTGATGGACAGCCCGAAGATGTGGCCCTACTACAGCACCGAGGTCGACGACGTGCTGGCGCTGCGGGACCGGGTCTCCGACGAGCAGCAGGCCGAGCACGCCGCGCTCGCCCTCTACGGCCTGCACCAGCAGGGTCAGAGCAGGCCGATGCACCGCAGCGGTATCAAACTCGGCCGAGCGCTGCGCGAACTGCGCCGCGACGGCAAGTACAGCGAGAACGCACTGGACGCCCGGGTCGCCCAACTGGCCGCCGCGACCAGCGTTCCCGCCCTCCTGGTCCACCTGCGCGGCCTGGTCACCCAACTGCGGACGGTCGGCCAGCCCTTCGACTACGACCACCTGATGGCCGACATCCGCGCCTGGTACCAGCCCGAGCGGCGCCCCCACGTCCGGCTCAAGTGGGCGCTGGGCTACCGGGCATGGCAGAGCAAGGCCCCTGACACCGACGAGTGACCGTCCTCGGCAACCGCACCCCGTCCCGTCCGTCCCACCACCCCCAGCCTCAGGAGAAGCGCGTGCCCTCCCGTCTCTACATCGACGTCCACATCCTGCAGACCGTCCCGCCGGCCAACCTCAACCGCGACGACAACGGCAGCCCCAAGGAGGCGTACTTCGGCGGCAAGCGCCGTTCCCGGGTCTCCTCCCAGGCCTGGAAGCGCGCCACCCGCCTGCACTTCGCGGAACGCTACGAGCAGCAGGACCTCGGCACCCGCACCAAGCGCATCGCGGGCAAACTCGCCGAACGCCTCACCGCCCGTGCCGCCCTGTCTGCCGAGGACGCACAGCGCATCGCCGGTGCCCTGCTGAAGCCGATGGGCATCGCCGCGGGCAAGAAGGCCGGCGACACCGCGTACCTGCTGTTCTACGGCCGTCGGCAGCTGGAGGGCATCGTCGACCTGGTCGCCGCCGACGCGGTGGAGCTGGCGGCGCTCGACGACCAGCAGTTGGAGGAGCGGGTGAAGAACCTGCCGGTGCGCGAGCAGCTCCAGCAGGGCCACCCCGTCGACGTTGCGCTGTTCGGCCGGATGGTCGCCGACATCCCCGGCCTCAACGTCGACGCCGCCACCCAGGTCGCCCACGCCCTCTCCACCCACGCCACCGAGCTCGAATTCGACTACTACACGGCCGTGGACGACGAGACCGGCGACGAGGAGACCGGCGCCGGAATGATCGGCACCATCGGCTTCAACTCGGCCACCCTGTACCGCTACGCCACCGTCGGCCTGCACCAGCTGACCGACAACCTCGGCGAGGAGAAGACCGCCGTCGAGGCCGTCGACCTCTTCGTCGACTCCTTCGCCCGCTCCATGCCCACCGGCTACGGCAACTCCTTCGCCCACCGCACCCGGCCCAGCCTGGTGGCCGTCGTGGTCCGCACCGACCAGCCCGTCAACCTGGTCTCCGCGTACGAGAACGCCGTCCCGGTCGGCGACGGCATCCTCGCCGAATCGGCCCGCCGCCTCGCCGCCGAGTACCGCACCGCCACCTCCCAGTGGGGCGACGAACCACTCCACACCGCCATCTGCCACACCCTGGACACCTCGAGCCCCGAAGCGGCCGCGCTCACCGAGGCGTTCGGCGCCAACCGCACCTTCGCCGAACTCCGCGACGGCCTGCGCACCGCCCTCACCGAGCGGGCGGCAGCACACTGATGCCCACCGACCCCACCCCGCCGGACGAGCGGGCGGTCCTCCTGCTGCGGCTCGCCGGGCCGCTCCAGTCCTGGGGCGACCGCAGCGCCTTCAACCGCCGCGACACCACCCCGCAGCCCACCAAGTCCGGCGTCGTCGGACTGCTCGCCGCAGCCGCCGGACGTCCGCGCGAAGCCGACCTCACCGACCTGGTAGGCCTACGGCTCGGCGTCCGGGTGGACCAGCCCGGCACGCTCCTGCGCGACTACCACACCGTCAGCGACTACCGCGGCCTGCCGCTGCCCCAGGCCGGCGTCAACGCGAAGGGCATCCAGAAGCCCACGTCGCCGAGCAAGCACACCCACGTGACACACCGCTACTACCTCCAGGACGCGGTGTTCCTCGTCGCCGTCGAAGGACCCGCAGAACTGGTCACCGCCCTCGGGGAAGCCGTCACCCACCCCTCCTTCCCGCTAGCCCTCGGCCGCCGCTCCTGCACACCCACCCAGCCGCTGGGCCTCGGTCTCCGTTGCGGCACACCACTGGAGACGGCACTCGCGGAGGAGCCCTGGCAGGCCAACGAACAGACCAGGAAGGTGTACGAGCTGCAGGCGAAACGCGGACAGGTCCCGCGGCGGACCGACCGCGTCGACCTGGCGGCCAGCTTCGACGACCCGCACGGGGACGACACCTGCCAGGACGTCCCGCTGAGCTTCGACCCGCGACGTCGCGGCTTCGGCAGCCGCAAGGTCCGGCACGAGTGGCTCAGCGTCCCCACCGGCCTCCGAGCCGCCCTCCCCACCGAGCCGCCCGCCGACGGCGGCCACGATCCCTTCGCCCTGCTGGGCTGGTGACCCGACCCATGACCTACCTCTCCCGCGTCCGCATCAACCCCCTGCGCGCGGCCAGCCGCACCCTGCTCGCCAACCCGCGCGCCCTGCACGGCGCCGTCCAGGCCGGAGTCCCCGACCAAGCACCCGGCGATCGGGTCCTCTGGCGCCTCGACACCGACCACCCGCGGCGCCCGCACCTCCTGGTTCTCACCCCCGGCAAACCCGACTGGACCCACCTCGTCGAACAGGCCGGCTGGCCCGACGCCGACGGCGAGCACTACGCGATCCGCGAGTACGCCCCGTTGCTCGCCCAGCTCGCCCTCGGCCGCGAGTACGCCTTCCGGCTCACCGCCAGCCCCGTCCAGAACACCTCGAAACCGGCCGGCAGCAGCCCCCACCGCACCAAGACTGCCGACGAGCTCCACCACCGCTCCTACCGCCTCCCTCACCGCACCGCCACACACCAGCTCGCCTGGTTCCTCGACCGCACCACCCGCTGGGGCTTCACCGTCCCCGAATCCCGTACCGACGCGCCCGTCCCCGGGATGGGCGCCCCGGACGGCGACGGGCCACCGGCCCGCGAGGTCCGCATCACCAACCGCGACCGGCGCACCTTCACCAAGCCCGGCACCCGCACCCCCGTCACCCTCACCACCGCCACCTTCGAAGGACGCCTGCGGATCAGCGACCCCGACCTCATGAGGACCGCCCTCCTCGAAGGCATCGGCCCCTCCAAGGCCTACGGCTGCGGGCTGCTCACCCTCGCTCCGCTCCCCGGCACCGGCGCAGCCCGCTGACCGATGGCCGACATCTGGTGGAAAGCCCACCCCCACGACCTGCACCGCCTCTCCGACCGCATCTCCAACGTCTACGTCGAGCGCAGTCACATCGACCGCGACGAGAACGCCGTCGTGGTCATCAACAAGCGTGAGACCGTCCGCATCCCGGCCGCCATGGTCGCCGTCCTCCTCCTCGGCCCCGGCACCCGGATCACCCACGGCGCGGTCAACCTGCTCGCCGACTCCGGCACCACCGTGTGCTGGGTCGGCGAGCAGGGCGTACGCATGTACGCGGCCGGACTCGGCCCCAGCCGCGGCGCCGGCCTGCTGAACCGGCAGGCGTGGCTGGTCAGCCGCACCAAGGAACGCCTCGCCGTCGCCCGCGCCATGTACCGCATGCGCTTCCCCGGCGAGGACGTGGACAGCGCCACCATGCAGCAGCTGCGCGGCCGCGAAGGTGCGAGGATCCGCAAGCTCTACCAGGCGCACGCACGCCGCACCGGCGTCCCCTGGAACGGGCGCGTCTACCAACCCGGAGACGCCCACGCCGCCGGCGACGACCTCAACCGGCTCCTCTCCGCCGCCAACGCCGCGCTCTACGGCATCTGCCACGCCGTCATCACCGGCCTCGGCGCCAGCCCCGGCCTCGGATTCGTCCACACTGGCCTGGCCACGTCCTTCGTCCTCGACATCGCCGACCTCTACAAAGCCGACTACACCATCCCCCTCGCCTTCGACCTCACCGCCCGCAGCCACACCGAAGAACGCGACGCCCGCCTCGGCCTGCGCGACCGCATCGCAGAAGACCGCCTCCTCGGCCGAATCGTCCGCGACGTCAAAGCCCTCCTCACCCCGGACGGCATCGACCTGGACAACCAGGACGTCAACCAGCTGTGGGACGAGAAGCTCGGCGCGGTCCAGGGCGGCGTCAACTGGTCTGCCGACAACGGTGGCTCCACCCTCCAAACCATCGACCCGGGCATGGGGGACGAGGACGAGCACCTGGCGATCATCGGCCCCGAATTCGACAACGACCCGAAGCAGCCCCCGCGATGACCGTCATCGTCCTGATCGCCGCCCCCGAAGGCCTACGAGGCCACCTCACCCGCTGGATGGTCGAAGTCCACGCCGGCGTCTTCGTCGGCAACCCCAGCCGCCGCATCCGCAACCGCCTCTGGGACCTCCTCGCCACCCGCATCGGCACCGGCCAAGCCATCCTCGTCGAACCCGCCACCAACGAACAAGGCTGGACCGTCCGCACCGCCGGCACAGACCGCTGGAAGCCCGTCGACTTCGACGGACTGATCCTCTCCGCCCGTCCGCCCCGATAAAACCCCAGCTCACGAAGCCTCGGCCCCGCGCTCGCGGGGGTTGCTCCGCATCCTCAGCCTTCCCATCCCCTCAACGCCACTCGGCCCCGCGCTCGCGGGGGTTGCTCCCGGACCGAGACGGAAACCCCTCTTGGTCCGGACTCGGCCCCGCGCTCGCGGGGGTTGCTCCTCGCCGTGGCCGGTGGCGGCCTGGTGCTGGTGCTCGGCCCCGCGCTCGCGGGGGTTGCTCCCTGTCCTGGAGCCTGCTGTACGACCGCACCTACTCGGCCCCGCGCTTGCGGGGGTTGCTCCGTGTTGAGCTTCTGGTTCAGACCGCCCGCGCTCTCGGCCCCGCGTTCGCGGGGGTTGCTCCCCGACCTTCACCGACACAACGACGGCATGGGCCTCGGCCCTGCGCTCGCGGGGGTTGTTCCCCGGCTTCATCCGGGTCGGCAAGGATGAGAACCTCGGTGTAGCAGCCTGACCACCCTAGTTTGAGACAACCTGAATACCCATCTGGCCGCCGAGATGAAGGAGTTCATCTCGGCGGCCAGAGCTGCCTGATCATCTACCAGCTGGCCTCACACATGCCTAACCTCAAGCTGTATAGGGACTCCTGGTCACTGTCGTGCTCCAGTTCCCCAGTCAGCGTCGCCTTGGCTGGTACGGGTACTCGGTGTGTACAGCCGGACATGCCTTACGGAAGATCTAGCGCTGTCCGCACCTCATCGATGACTGCCTAGTCAGAACTGGGTCGATCCATGCCTCGCCGTGACCGCCAGCATCGCGAGTTCAATCTGGGCAAGCATATGCATCGCAGCCCAACTGGATCAGCAGCTCGACGGCTCGCTCGGCGTTACGGGAGCTCGTGTTCGAAACTTTACGGAGAAGCGACGACCGCTTCACCTACGACGCGTTGAACGGGGCCCGGCCAGATTCGGGTGCGGTCGGCCAACAGGTGTGTAAGCGTTAGTACTTACGACGATCAAGACGATGATCGCGATCACCAGCCCCGCAATCTGCTCGGGGGTGTTGGTTGCCGGGTGACCCTTGACCACACAGGTGGCAGCAGTCGTGGCCAACGCCACAAGGTTCTTGTTTCGGCACAGCTGACGTGCGAAGATGTTGGAGATGCTGCCGCATACGCGAGCATCGCGGATCGGGAGAGGCATCTGTCCTCCGGTTCGTAGGCGGGCGCCCCACTCAATGCTTGCGAGGCATGGGGCGCCCTTCTGTATGTGCGTGAAGGTCACAGTAGCGCACCGTCACTGCCTCAGGCCACCTGATGCGCCATCAAGAGTGTTGTTAGACAGTGAAGTTGATGGTGCCCAGCGCTGAGCTACTTTGTTCTTCGCCCTTGAGGAGTCGTCTTGGTCCGACGTCTCGTGCCTGATGGAGCTACCCCGCGAGCGCGGGGCCGATGCACAGTGCCGGTGCACAGCGTTGGGCTACCTTGGAGCCACTCCCGCGGGCGCGGGACCGAGATCTGCCGTAGCAGTATCCCTTGGATGCAGGCTGCAAGCATCCAAGGGATGACTCTCATGCTCAACTTCCTCGTCGGTCGGTGCCCGAGCAGGCGTGTGGTTCTCGAGCTCTGTGGTACGGGTAGGGCGAGATCCAGTAAGGGGCGGAGGGGTGCCGGGCAGGCTCGAGGTGTTGCCGGCTTCATCGCGATGTTTTGCGTGTGGGGTGCTCGGTGGTGTCGGTGACCCACAGCTGGTCGCGGCTGTTGCGAGTGAACTGCCGGTCGAGCAGGTCTGCGGGGGTGGACGTCTCGGGCCGGGGCCGGCGGCGCCGGTTGCCGGGGAGCCCCTTGATCCCGGCGTGCTGCATCAGCAGCGCGACAGCCCTGTAGCTCACATGGATACCGCGGCCCAGCCGCAGTTCGGCGTGGATGCGTCGCGAGCCGTAGATGCCGTGAGAGGCCGATTGGGCCACTTGCATCACGCCGGTGAGCCAGGCGTGGCGGACCGAGCGGACCGAGGGCGCGCGACCGCGATAGCGTGGAAGCCGGACTCGGACACGCCCAGGACCCGGCAGGACCGGGAATCCTTCTGAGGCCATCACGGCGATGGCCTCGAACCGCCTTTTGGGTCACCGCCTTCGCCAGCAGCTCTGTGGCCTGTCGGTGGATGGTGAGTTCGGTCTCCAGCTCGGCGATCCTGCGGCGGACTGCCGCCAGTTCCTCGTTCTCGCTGCTGGTCTTCCCGAGTAGCAGTCTTGTGTCTATCAACTGCTGACGCCGCCAGGCGTACACGGTCTGATCGCTGATCCCGTAGGTCGGCCGCGACCTGCTTGACTGGCCGTCTGGCGTCGATCAGATCAAGGACCTTGGGGTGGAACTCGGGCGGGTAACTACGGAGCACACACGCCTCCCTGATTCATCGGAGTGTCTTCTGTCCTGCAAGACGACTCCTCCAAACCCGGGGCACATCAGCCATCGGGAACGCAGGGGGTCATCAATTCTGTCCAGGGGAGATGGTTTTGCACACGCCCCGCAGAGGCAATCATTAATAACTGGCTTGAGGCAGATCGTGCTATGAAGGCTGGCGCCTTGGTTCCCCCTCCTCACCGGCTCATCCCTCTTGTGGTGACCGTCCTTCGGCAACTGGCGAGGGAGCCGAGCGGTGGCGGGGCGCAGTGCCTGCTGCGGGCGAAGAAGGTCCGCCGGCCTCCCGTGGGCAGACACAGCCGTATCCGCTCGGTATGACGTACTGGTCCCACCTTCCGATGAGCGGGCGGCTGGAGACCACCGGTACCGCTCGGGTCTACGGTGTCCGCTCCATCGCTGAGGCTTCCTGGGTCGGGTGGTCCGGTTCAGTCGGAGACTGTTGCGCTTGAACGGAACTGATTCGAAAGCATCGACCGGCGACTTCGTGACCGGCGATGTCAGCTGCATCATCAGGTCCTCTCGCGCGTTCCTGCGAGTTCAAGCCCAGTAACACCCTTCTACGGTTCTACCAAGCTCGCCCATCGCCGCGAAGATCTGCTCGCCGAGCGCGAGGCGTGCTCGTCCTTCAGCGGTTCAGGAGGTAGGCGCATGTCAGGGCAGTTCATGACGGTGAGGGAAACGGCAGAGTACTTGAACATGTCGATCCCCTGGGTGTACCGGGAGGCGCCCCGCCTGGGGCTCACCTCGTACAGGTTCGGGAGGGGCCCGAACGCGAAGCTGCAGTTCAAGATCTCGGAAGTCCAAGCATGGGTGAAGCAGCAGCGTGTGTTCAGCCCATAAACAGGGAACGCCCATTCGGTGGGCCCACCTCCGAGGGGGTGGGCCCACACCTGTTTACGCGGCGAGGCCCCGGTCGAGAGCTTGCGCGGCATGGTTGATGGAACCGGGCATGAGGTGACGGTAGATCTTGAAGGTCACATCGATGCTCTTGTGGCCCATCCACTCCGCGACGTCCGTGATCGGGAGGTTGTGGCTGAGGCAGTTCGACGCGAAGAAGTGGCGGAGGCCGTAGACCACCATTCCCTCGGGGACGGCGTCCACGTGGGTTCGTTTGACGCGACGCCAGGTGTTGCTCAGCACGTAGTACGGGAACGGCTTGTCCGGGTCGTCCGGATGGCGCAGGAGGTAGCCGTCGGTGGTGCCGTGCTTGTCGGCGTACCACTCGATGGTGTGCCTCACGCGAGCCGGAAGCGGAACGTCGCGGTAGTCGCCCGCTTTCCGGTGCTTCAGGGGCGCGTAGCCCTTGGTGGTTTGGTTGACCTGCTCCGTGACCCGGTAGACGTTGTCGGCGACCAGATTCTTGAGGTTGACCGCGGCTGCCTCTCCGTTGCGCAGGCCGCAGCCGCTCATGAGGTCGGCGATGAGGAGGAACCTGTCGTCGTCGGCCGTGCGGATGCGCTGGAGTTGGGAAAGGGAGGGGATGACGGCGCGTTTGGGGTCGTACTGGGGCGGGGTGACTCCGGCGAGGGGACTCTCGTTGTAGAGACCCAGCCGGTGCGCGTTGAGGAGGATCGCCCTCAGCTTATCGAAGGTGTTGGACTGGGTGGCCAGTCCAACACCGTTGCGTTCCATGGTCTGGATGAAGGCTTCGACCACCTTGTGGTCGAAGGTACCCATCCGGCGGCTGGCGAACGCCGGGTACAGGTGGTGTTCGAGGAGCGAGTCCAGGTGGCGGAGGGACTGCGGTGCGAGGGCGCGCTGGCCAGCCTTCCACTCCTCGACGTAGTCGCGGAACTGCATCGGGCTGTACTTCTGGATCCGCTCCGCCTTCCGCTGGCTCTGCGGAGCGTTCTTACGAGCCTGGTAGACCTCGGCGAGCCGGGCCTTCGCCTTGTCCTGGGTGGCGAAGCCCGACTCCTCGGCCTGCCGCCCGGCCGCGTTGCGGTAGCGGATCTTGTACTCGTGCGGGCACTTCGGCCACCGTGACTCGGGGTGCTCGCACTCCTTGAAGAAGCTCCCCATGCCGCGGACGAGCTTGATCGTGGCCATGTATCGACTCCTGGCGTCTTGCTGACACTTTGCTGACGCTGGATGGTCGATCAAGCCCCTGAGCTGCGGAGAAACGGCGAACTCGTGGTATGTGGTGGAACTTCATCGGCCGCTCGCACGAGGAGATCGCCCGGGCCCGCGCCGACTGGGCGGACGGCACCCGGTTCGGTGAGGTGCACGGCTACCACGGCGAGCGGCTGACCGCCCCGGAGCTGCCGCCGGCGCCGCTGAAGCCGCGCGGGCGCGAACGCTGAGCCGGGACGGCCCCCCACCCGGCACCGGGTCGGGCCACGGCCGTGCGGGCGGCGGGGGATCGGGCTGGTCTGCGCGGACAGCCGAGAGTGGGGACGAGGCGCAGCTGGTCGCGGACGGCTTCGAGCGCGCGTACGCCGAGTTGGGGTGGTACAGCGCGTCCGGTCGTGGTGCGGGGGTAGGGCGGGGGCGCGCGCCTAGAGTGGCGGGGACGGATCCTTCCTTCTCCGACCGGGAGCAGCCGATGGGTGAGACGACGCAGCCCGAGATCACCGACGCCAGGGACGCCAACCGCTACGAGGCGCGGCTCGGGCAGGAATTGGCCGGCTTCGCGCAGTACATCCGGACGCCGGAGCTGATCGCGTTCGTGCACACCGAGGTGGATCCGCGGTTCGAGGGGCGGGGGGTCGGCGGGGCGCTGGTGCGGGCCTCGTTGGACCGGGCGCGGGCGGAGGGGCTGGCGGTGCTGCCGACCTGTCCGTTCTACGCCGGGTGGATCGGGCGGCACCCCGAGTACGCGGACCTGGTGTACTCGGCGCGCAGCGCCGTCAGCGACTGACGGGGAGCGGGAGGCGGCTCCGCGCGGCCGGGGTCAGTTGTCGAAGGCGAGGCCGAAGCGGTCCAGGGTGCGCAGCCACAGGTTGCGGTGCCCGGCGTCGGCGTCGGCGCGGTGCAGGGCCCACTGGGTGAGGCCGATGCCGACGGAGCGGACCGGCTCGGGCGGGAAGGGCAGCGGCTTGCGGCGGACCATCTCCAGCGCGGTGCGTTCGGTGCGTTCGCCGGCCAGCAGGTCGAGCATCACCTCGGCGCCGAACCGGGTCGCGCCGACGCCGAGGCCGGTGAACCCGGCGGCGTAGGCGACCCGGCCCTGGTGGCTGAGGTCGAAGAAGGCGGAGAACCGGGTGCAGGTGTCGATCGCGCCGCCCCAGGCGTGGGTGAAGCGCAGGCCCTCCAACTGCGGGAAGGTGCGGGCGAAGTGCCGGGCCAGGGTGGCGAAGGTCTCCGGCCGCTGGTCGCGTTCGGCACTGACCCGGCCGCGGTACCGGTGCACCACGTCGTAGCCGCCGAACAGGATCCGGTTGTCGGCGGACAGCCGTACGTAGTGGAAGTGGTTGTTGCTGTCGGCCCAGCCCTGCCGGTTCCGCCAGCCCACGGCGGCGAGTCGGTCCTCCGTGAGCGGTTCGGTCATCAGCGCGTAGTCGTACACCGGCACGGTGTACGGGCGGTGGCGGCGCAGCAGGGACGGGAAGGCGTTGGTGGCGAGGGCGACCCGCTCGGCGCCGACCCGGCCGTACGGGGTGCGGACGGTGACGCCGGTCGGGGAGGCGTCCAGGGAGGTGGCCGGAGTGTGCTCGTACAGGCGGACGCCCAGGTCGAGGCAGGCGCGGCGCAGGCCCCAGGCGAGCCGGGCGGGGTTGAGCATGGCGACGCCGTCGCGGTCCCAGACGCCGCCGAGGAAGGTCGGGGAGTCGATCTCGGCGCGCACCTCGTCGCGGTCGAGGACGTCGAAGCGGGTGCCGTGGCGGGCGGCGAGTTCGGCGAACTCGCGCAGTTCGGCGACCTGGTGGGGTTCGGTGGCGACGGTGAGGGAGCCGCTGCGCCGCCAGTCGCAGTCGATGCCGTAGCGTGCGACGGCGTCCTGCATGGCGGCCAGGTTGGCGTGGCCGAGGCGTTCCAGGGTGGCGAGTTCGTTCGGCCAGCGCTGGTGGCCGTTGGCCAGGCCGTGGGTGAGGCTGGACTCGCAGAAGCCGCCGTTGCGGCCGGAGGCGGCCCAGCCGCTCTCGCGGGCCTCGACCAGCACGACGTCCCGGGACGGGTCGCGCTCCTTGGCGAGCAGGGCGGTCCACAGGCCGCTGTAGCCGCCGCCGACCACCAGCAGGTCGCACCGGGTGTCGCCGGTCAGGGCGGGACGGGCCTCCGGGCGGGCGGGGTCGTCGAGCCAGAACGGGGTGGGCTGGGCGTCCCGGAGGGTGTGGACGGGGTCGGCGGCCATGGCGGAGGGCTCCTTCGCGGTGCATGGGGGTCTCCGGGCCCGGAGCGGAGACGGCGGGGCCCGGGTTCCGCCATGAGAACGCGCGGGCGGCCTTAAGGTCAATGGCGTTGACATAAGGGCGAGGGAAGGTCGCCGCGCTGCCCGTCCTGGTTCGGATCCACGGCGGCGGGTGCGTGGCGGGCAGCGCCGCCGGCCCCTGGTGCGAGGGCGCGGCGTTCAACCGGGATGGCGTGGTGCTGGTCGGCGTCGGCGTCGGCTTCGTCCGCGGCCTCGACCCCGGCGCCGACCGGGCCGTCCTGTGCGGCGTCCGGGGGATCCGAACTCCTGACGCTTCGTCAGCTTGGCTGTCGGTGACGGCGGGTGGCGATCAGGGCGGCGAGGTCCGGCGCCAGCCGGACCTCGGTCGTCGACAGTGCCGGGTGGTCGTACCAGGCGGTGCGGCCGGTGTCCGGCTCGCCCCGGTGGGTCGGCGGCCAGGCGGTGAGCGGGGTCAGGTCGTCGACCACCAGGGTGCCGCCCGGGGTGAGCAGCCGCTCCGGGTCGGCGGCCGCGGTCCGCTTGCCGTTGCCGCCGCCGTCCAGCACCAGCAGGTCGAACGGTCCGCGTTCGTGGATCCGCGTCCAGTCGCCGTGCAGCAGTTCGAGGTCCGGCACGTCGGCGAACAACTCCCGCACCGCGTCCACCCGTTCGGCCTCCCGCTCGACGCTCACCACCCGCACGCCGGGCCGCCGCCCGGCCAGCAGCCAGCCCAGGCCGACCCCGCAGCCGGTGCCGGTCTCGCCGATCGCCCCGCCCCGGCCCGGATCCGCGCCCGCCGCCAGGGCCTGCAGCAGCCGGCCCTGCTCCGGGCGGCAGGACTGGGCGAACCCCAGCCGGTTCGCCAACTCGACGGCCCGGGCGACGAGTTCGGGCACGGCGGTGGCGTGGTCGGCGTAGGCGGCGGTACCGAGTATCGACATGTCGTCACCCTAGCGTGGCGCAGGGTGACGACACGGGGTGGGCGGGCGGCTCGGGGTCGGCGACGGTGCCGACCGGGCCCGGGGCCTCGGCCTCCGGCCAGGCGTCCGCGGCGCACTGCCGGGTCTGCGCGGCCGGACGGCGCGCCGGGTTCGTGTGCGACACTTCCAGGCGGTCCGGACACCCCTCGGGGCGCGGACGCGCGGGCACGGACGCACGAGGGCACGAGCACGGGAGCAGGCTGTGGACCAGCAGGACACCGAGGCCCGGCGCGGGCACGACCGCGTCCTGACCGCGCTCGCCGAACGGCGGCGCACCGGCAGCCGCCCCGGCGAGCGCACCGACGGCCTGCGGATCGCCCTCGCCGTCGAGGGCGGCGGCATGCGCGGCATCATCTCCGGCGGCATGGCCCTCGCCCTCCACGAGGCCGGCCTGACCAGTGCCTTCGACGCCGTCTACGGCGCCTCCGCCGGCGCCCTGACCGGCGCCTGGCTGCTGAGCGGCGACGCCGGACAGCTGGCCGGCTGGGCCGACGCCGAGTACGCCCGGGCGATGGTGCGCCCCGGCAACGTGCTGCGCGGCCGTCCCGTCGTCGACCTGGACCACCTGGTCGAGCACCTGTACGCGCACGTCGCCCGGATGGACTTCGACGCCATCCTCGCCAACCCCACCACCCTGCACCCGCTCGCCACCCACACCCGCACCGGCGCCGCCGTCGACCTGCACCCGCTGCTCACCGACCCCGCCCGGCTCCGGCTCGCCCTGCGCGCCAGCGCCGCCCTCCCGCTGCTCGCCGGGCCGCCGGTGGAGATCGACGGCGACCACTACTACGACGCCGGACTGGCCGAGTCCGTCCCGTTCCGCACCGCGCTCGCCCAGGGCGCCACCCACGTCCTGGTGCTGCGCTCGCGCGGCCCGCTCGCGGCCCCGGGGCCGACCGCGACCGGCCCCTCGCGCGGCTCCCGGCTGATCGCCCGGACGGTGCTGCGCCGCTACCCCGCGCCGCTGCGCGACTCCTACCTGGGGCGGGCCGAACGGCTGCGCGCGGACGAGGAGTCGCTCGGCCGCCACGACCTCGCCCCGCCCGGCGACGGCCCCGCCGTGCTCTCCGTCCGCCCCGGCCCGGGCGCCCCGAGGGTCGGCCGGCTGGCCCGGGACGGCGTGCTGCTGCGGGCCGCGCTGGAGGCCGGGCGGGCGGCGATGGACGAGGTGGTCGCCCGGCTGCCCTGACGCCGCTCCACCGGCCCGGCCGGCGGGTTCAGCGGGCCCGGCGGAGCAGGACGCCCCGGCTGCCCGGGGCGAGGGCGCGCTGCGCGGGCAGCGGGGCGGCCAGGTCGACCTCCTCCACCAGCAGCCAGCCCTGCTGGGCGGACAGCCACGGGCGCAGCCGGACGTCCAGCGCGGGCGGGTCCAGGGCGACGAACAGCAGGTCGGTGGGGAGGTCGTGCAGCAGTTCGAGGTCGTGGCCGGCCCGCAGGGCGTCGATCAGCAGGACGGCGCCGAAGCGGCGGCGGACGGGCGGCGGGGCGGCGAGGTCGGCCCCGCTCAGCCGGAGCCGGGCCCGTCCCCGGAGCCGGTCCCAGAGCCTGGCCCGCAGCGCCGGATCGGGTTCGGCGGCGTGCACGGTGTACCCGGCCCGCAGCAGGCGGCCGGTCAGCGCGCCGTCCCCGGCGCCCAGTTCGGCCAGGGCCCCGCTGCCCGGCGGCCGGTGCCGGGCGACCCAGGCGGCGGTGGCGTCCAGCCGTTCGGCCTCGTACGCGGAGGCGAGCAGAGTCTCGGCCACGGCCACGTCCCGTCGCAGGGGGTCCAGGTGGTCGCGGACGCGAACCGTTACGACCCTAGCCACCTGCTTCGTTCGTGGTCCATACCAGCACGCCGAAAAGTTTACGGTTCACGGTCAATTCACAGGAGTGCGTCGAAGTGCAACGTGCCGGGACGGCGTGGTGACGTGACCGCGTGACCGGGGGCCGCTCCGGTGGCCGGAAGCCCGAGTGCCCCCGGCCGCCCGGCGCCGCCCCCCGAGGGGCGGTCGCGCGGGTGCCGGGGGCACTCGGTCGGTTCGGCCGGACGCGGGGCGCCCGGGCGGGGTCACTCCGCGGCTTCGTAGCCGTTGACGCCGTCCATGTCGTCGACGCCGTCGAGTTCGAGGTCGTAGTCGTCGTCGTAGCGGTCGTCGTGCCGGCCCGCGGGCTCCTGCTCGGCCGGGGCCTGGCGGTGCGGGGTGACCCGGCCGAACTGCATGCCGGGGTACGTGGCGCCGGTGGACGGGTCGACGGCGCTCAGGCCGTCGGGGCCGGTGGTGCCGTCCTGGCCCTCGCCGGCGGTAGCGGCGCTTCGGCCGGCGGCCCGGCGCTGGGCGTTGCGGACGGCGGAGTTGCCGACCGGGCCGTAGCCGCCGCCGTGGCCCATCGCCATCGCGCCCATCATGCCGCCCGGCGGCACCGCGCCGCGGTTGACGCTGTTGGTCGCGGTGCCGGGCGAGCCGGAGCCGCCGCTGCCGCTGCCGCCGCCGTTCTCGGAGCTCTTCTGGGTCTCGATGCGGGTGCCGGAGCGGCCGCTCCCGCCGTTGCCGGGCACCGCGAGCCGGGTGGCGAAGCCGCCCCCGACCACGCCGCCGACCCCACCGCCGGAGCCACTGCCACCGCTGCCGCCGGACCCGGAGCCGCCGCCGCTGCCGCCGGACCCGCTGCCGCCGCCGGAGCCGTGCGCGCCGGGCAGCAGCGGCTCCTTGAGGCCGAGGGTGTTGAGCCCGGAACCGCTCCGCCCGCCGCCGCCGGCGCCGGAACGGGAGCCGGTCGGGCCGAGCTTGGGCATCAGGGAGGCGAACGCGGCGAGGCCGGCGTCGCCGCCGCCGAGGCGCGGCGAGTTCAGCGAACCGGAGAGCGCGCCGCTCGGCGTCGCGTTCGGGCTGACCGGGTTGGAGGCGAAGGAGGTGAGGCTGTTCAGCACCGTGCGGTTGCTGTCCTCGTTCTCGTTCAGGTTGCCCGCGAGCCGGTCCATCTTGCCCGCGGTGTCCCGGTACGAGGCGAGGATCCGCTTGAGCACGTCCTCCGCGATGGTCTGCAGGATCTTCTGGGCGGCCTCGATGACCAACTTGCCGAACTTGTCGCCGGATTCGCCCATCCGCAGGCTCTGCACGATCCGCTTGAAGCTGGTGCCGTGCGACTCGATGTCGTCCGCGCCCCGGCGCAGGCCGGCCGCGCACTCGGCGAGCTGGGCGAGGTCGATGTTGAAGCCCTGGCCGTTGGAGTTGCTGGACGGGGTGGGCAGCACCTTCTGCGCGGCGTTCACGATCATGTCCTCGATCGGCCGGGTGATGGCCTGCGCGAGCTTGCCGACCGCCGCCTCCAGCAGCTGGTTCATGATCTCGCGGCCCATCCGCAGCACCGCCGCCGCGCTCCACGGGCCGGTCGACGAGGCGGCCGCCAACTGCGCCTGGATGGAGAACAGTTGGGTGATGGACTGGGTCTTGGCCAGCTCGACCACCACCGCCGCGGCGCGCAGCACCTTGGCCACCGTGTGGCAGATCTCGGTGATCTTCTTGGAGTACTTGGTGATGGTGCTCCACAGCTCGGCGAGCCGGTCCGCCGAGTCGCCCTGGTAGACCTCGTGCAGCATGGTCAGCGCTTTGTCCGCCGTCATCTGGGCGCTGTCCAGCGCCCCGGCGAACTTCTCCAACTGGTCGGCCAGTTGGTTGAGTTCGTCCTCGTTGGCCCCCGGGAAGCGCACGCCGAGTAGACCCATGAGGTGGTTGAGCCCCGATGGTAGTTGCACAGCCATTGCCGCCCCCAGCTGCTGCCCGCGGTAAGTCCCTGATCGCGCAGTGCGACGATACACACCGTGGACGACATCGACCACCTGACCGAACCCCTCACGGGCACATTGTGGGCGAACCCGCACAACGTTACGGTGTCCGCCATGGCATGGGGATCATGGTGGCGCGGCCGGTCCGGGACCGGCCCGGGGGCTTCCGGCAGGAGCGCGGAACGGCCTTCCGCGCAGGCGGTGTTGGGCGCGGTGGCGGACGAACTGTCCGCGCTGCACGGCGAACCGTGGCGGGTCGAGGGCGAAGAGGTCCGCGGACCGGGCGAGTTGGCGGTGCGGCTGGGCGACGTTCCGGCGGACGTCGCGGACGGTGACCCGCACCGGGTCGACCTGGTCTTCCTGGCGGACCGGAACCGCCCGGAGACCGCCGTCCCGGACCGGGTCACCCTCTTCGAGGGCGGGACGGCCGGCGGCGGCAGCGGCGACCAGGACCCGGTGCGCCGGGCGGTCGAGGTCTGGGCCTCCACCGCGGGTGCCGCGCTGATCGAACTCGTCGCGCACAACGGCCGGTTCGCCGGCCACCTGGACCCCTCCGACCCGGACGGCCTGCCCGGCTGGCACGCCATCCACGGCGGCGTGGTCGGCTGGGGCGGCGGCAAGCGCTTCCACGACGTGCAGGACTGGCTGGTCCGCAACCCGGTGCCGCCCGCGCTCGCCGACGCCCTGTCCGGCGACCTCGGACGGGACCAACTCGTCGGCGTCCAGGTGTCGTTCGGCGCGGGCGGGGGCGATTCGCACGCCGAGGTGCTGGTGCACGGCGAACCGCACGCCGCCGCGTCCCGGGCGCTCGCCGCGCTGGACTGGCCGCGGGTCGCCGAGGGCGACTCGCACGCCCGGACCTTCGTCCTGCTGGTCCGCCGGGCCGGCGCCCGCACCCCCGCCGAGGTCGGACTCCGGGCGGCCGGGCGGAAGTAGCCTCCGCGCCCCGGCCGGGCCCGACGGGCCCGGCTGCCGGTCGGGTCGGCTGCCGGTCGTCCTGCCGGTCGGTCAGGTGCCGGTCGGGGTGGCGATGTCGCCGGTCGGGTCGGAGGCGAGCGCGGAGATCTGCGCCTCGCCGAGCGCCCCCCGGTAGAGCCAGACGTCGTCCAGCTCGCCCTCGAACTGCTCCGCCCACGCGCCGTCCACCAGGGACCGGCCGATCTGCAGGCCGCCGGTGGCGTCGAACGCCGGGGTGACGGAGTCCACGGTGGAGAGGTACGTCCGGCAGTCGGTGGCGTCGTCCGCGCAGATCTGGCGCGACACGCCGCCGTTGACGTAGAGGCTGAACCGCCCCGCGGTGGCGTCGTAGCTGACGGCGAGGTGCGTCCAGTGCTCCAGCAGGGAGAACTCGTCGCTGTGGTTGACCCGGGTGGTGACGCTCCCCGTCCCGTCGGCGTCGCGCAGTTCGGCCTGCCACTCGCCGATCGGGCCGAAGGCCGGGTCGGTCCGCAGGTAGTGCCAGCGGACGGTCACCGCGCTGTCGTCGGCGCCCGCGAAGGAGAAGACCGTCATGTCCCGCTCCGGGTTGCCGACCGGGTAGCCGGCCCCGTGGCCGAACGGGTTGGCCCAGCCGGCCAGAGTGAAGCTCTGGTCGGTGCGCAGCGACAGGCCGGTGGCCTCGGCGTAGCCGTCGACGCCGTCCAGCCGCAGGACGCCGGGGGCGAGCAGCATGTGCTCGGTGCCGTCGATCAGGGCGCCGCCGCCGAGCCGGAGGCCCACCCCGCCCGTGCCCTCGCCCGGGCTGACCTGCGGGGTCCCGCCGGCGGTGGCGAGCTTCCAGCGGGCGACGACCTGCGGCGCCCCCTCGGTCGCGGCCGCCTGGCCGGGCACGCCCAGCGCGCCCGCCGCCACCACGGCGAGCGCCGCGACCGTCCTCCACCCCAGCGCCCGGCTCCGCCGGACCGTCGTTCCACGCATCGCGTACCCCGCCTCCCCTGACAATCGGATCATGTGGATCCGGATCTTCGCGAAACCTCCAAGGGTTTGTCAACGAAGTTTCCGCGCGGAGGGAGGCAAGGGGTTCTGACGGGCCGTCAGGAGCCCTGCGGGCCCGTCGGATAGTGCCAGGTGCCGCCGGGGGCGCGGTACTCCGGCAGCCAGGCCGCCAGGACCTGCGCGGACGGGTAGAACATCGGCTCGGGGAGCGCGTCCAGCGCGACGCGCTCCCAACCGGCGCACGCGTGCGGCTCGGTGACCAGCGCCTCGGCCAGGCTCGGCGGGGCCAGCACCGCCGCCGTCACCCGGGTGCGGCCCAGCTCGTGGTCGAGCAGCACCGCCAGCACCCGCATCTCCTCGGCGGGCAGCACGATGCCGGTCTCCTCGGCCAACTCCCGGGCGGCGGCCGCCTCGAAGGACTCGCCGGGGTGGTCGACCTTGCCGCCCGGCAGGCTCCAGGTCGGCGGCTCGCCGGCCGTGGTGCGCCGCCCGATCAGCACCCGCCCGTCCCCGGTCGGCACGATCACGCCCGCGCCGACCAGCGGCGGCGACGGGTGCGCCTCGGGAGGGAGCCGGAGCTGGAGCCGGGGGTCCGTCACCACTTGCCCTTCTGGTAGTCCTTCAGGAAGCAGCCGTACAGGTCCTCGCCCAGCTCGCCGCGGACGATCGGGTCGTAGACCCGGGCCGCGCCGTCCACCAGGTCGAGCGGGGCGTGGAAGCCCTCCTCGTGCAGGCGCATCTTCTCCGGGTGCGGGCGCTCGTCGGTGATCCAGCCGGTGTCCACCGCGGTCATCAGGATGCCGTCGGTCTCGAACATCTCCTGCGCGCTGGTGCGCGTCAGCATGTTCAGCGCGGCCTTCGCCATGTTGGTGTGCGGGTGGCCCGAGCCCTTGTAGCCGCGCTCGAAGACGCCCTCCATCGCCGACACGTTCACCACGTACTTGCGGCGCGCCGAGGACGCGGCGAGCGCCGGGCGCAGCTGCGAGATCAGGATGAACGGGGCGGTGGAGTTGCACAGTTGCACCTCCAGCAGCTCGATCGGGCCGACCTCGGAGACGGTCTGCACCCAGCTGTTGGTGTCCGCCAGGTCGGGCACCAGGCCGCCCGCGTCAATCGCGGTGCCGGCCGCGATCCGCTCCGGCGAGGCCGAACCCGTCACCAGCGCCAGCGAGGTGACCTCCGCGGCGCTCACCGACGGCTGCTCGCCGCGGCTCTGCCCCGGCAGGGCGGGCACGTCCACCGCGCCCGAGCCGAACCGGCCGATCACCGTCGAAGCGGGCAGCGCCCCGGCCGGCAGCGGCGCGCTCTCGGCCGCGACCAGCTCGCGGTACGCCTCGGGGGAGCGGCGCACCGTCTGCGCCGCGTTGTTGATCAGGATGTCCAGCGGGCCGTCCGCGGCGACCTCGTCCGCCAGCGCCATCACCTGCGCCGGGTCGCGCAGGTCGATGCCGACGACCTTCAGGCGGTGGATCCACTCGGCGCTGTCCGGCATCGCGGTGAAGCGGCGGATCGCGTCGTTCGGGAAGCGGGTGGTGATGGTGGTGTGCGCGCCGTCGCGCAGCAGGCACAGCGCGATGTACATGCCGATCTTGGCGCGGCCGCCGGTCAGCAGCGCGCGCTTGCCGGTCAGGTCCGCCCGGGCGTGCCGGCGGGCCCGGTTCAGCGCGGCGCAGTTCCGGCACAGCTGGTGGTAGAACGCGTCCACCTCGACGTACCGCTGCTTGCAGGTGTAGCAGGAGCGCGGGCGCTCCAGGATCCCGGCCAGCTCGGTGGTGGTCTCGGTGCTCAGCCCGAACGCGCCCGCCGTCTCGTCGTCGATCCGCCCCGGCGCGCCCGTCGCGGTCCGCGCGGTCACCGCGCGGTCGTTGGCGGTCTTCCGGGCCCGGGTCTCCTGGCGGCGGCGCTGCTTCAGGGTGCGGAAGAGCCCGCCGACCGCCAGCCGGACCCGGATCGCGTCCGGGTGGTCGACGTGGATCCCGTCCAGCTCGGCGAGCACCTCCAGGCACAGCTCCAGGCGCTCGGGGTCGATGCCCTTGCCGTAGTCGGTGTCGTCCTCGACCGGGGCGCTGCCCGGGCCGTTCTGCTGGTTCGTCACTGCCGATGCTTCCTCGATCGCCCCATCCGTACCGCCGAACTCTACGGGAGCCGCCCCCGCCGGGGCGAAGCCTGTGACCTGCCGCACGCCGCCGGGGCCGGAGTCAACCGCCCCCCAGCGACCAGGCGATGACCGACAGCGTCAGCATCGACAGCACCGTCGACACCAGCACCGCCGACCGGGCCAGCACCGGCGCCGCCCCGTACAGCCGCGCGTACACGTACACGTTCTGCGCCGTCGGCAGCGCCGACAGCAGCACCGCCGCCCGCAGCTGCGGCCCCGGCAGCCGCAGCAGCAGCGCGCCCACCGCCAGCGCGGCCAGCGGCTGCCCGACCGCCTTCACCAGCACCGCGACGGTCAGCTCGCCGCGCTCCGGGCGCTGCGCCGCCGCGCCGGGCGGGGCGTGCAGCGACAGGCCCAGGGTGACCAACGCGGCCGGGACGGCGGCCGCGCCCAGCAGCTCCGCCGAGTGCGCCAGCGGGTCCGGCAGCCGCCAGCCCGCCGCCGAGAACAGCGCGCCCAGGCCCGCGCCCAGGATCACCGGGTTGCGCAGCGGCAGCAGCGCCAGCCGCCGCAGGGCCACCCGCCACGGCCGCCGGCCGGGGGACGGCCGGGCGGCGCCGGTGGTCGTGTCCAGCACCGCCAGCACCACCGGTGTGACCAGCAGCACCTGGAACAGCAGCACCGGCGCGGCGTACGAGGCGTCGCCCAGCACCTGCGCGGCCACCGGGATGCCGAGGTTGCCCGAGTTCACGTAGCCCGCCGCCATCACCGCCACCGTCCGCTCGGCGGTGGTCCGCGCCGGGCCCCGCGCCGGGCCCCGGCCGGCGAGCAGGCCCAGCAGCGAGGCGAGGACCGTCCCGGCGGCGAAGGCCAGCACCCAGGTGTCGGCGAAGGAGGCCAGGTCGGTGCGCGCCACCACGGTGAACAGCGCGGCCGGCATCGCCACGTGGAACACGAACCGTCCGAGCACCGCCTCCGCGTCCGCCCCCAGCAGTCCGGTCCGCCCGGCCAGCCAGCCGACCGCCGTCAGCACCCAGATCGGCGCGAACGCCGCCAGCAGCCCCTCCATCCCGACCTCCCGCCGCAGTCAAGCAGGCGGGTCCGGGGGCGGGGGAGGCGGGTCGGTGCGGAGCGAAAGCGGAACGGAAGCGGACGAGCCGGGACGGAACGGGGCTGACGGGGCGTGAGCCGGGTCACGCGCGGTGCGGTCCGGGTGGTCGGGCGGCTGCGCTGGGTGGCCGGGGGGAGAGCGGCGTCACAGGGCCGGGCGGTGGCCGGGGTCACACGCCGCGCGGGGCCCGGAGGGGGGCCGAAGGGCGCGGAAGCCTTGGCGGGACCGGGCGGGGGCCGGGGAGCCGCCGGCGGGGGCGGGTGGGGCGCCGCTGTGGCCTTCTTCACAGCCGGCTCGGAATAAGGGGGGTCGGAGCCGGTGAACTCCCTTGCGGTGCAAGGGGATTCGGGATGTGAAGGAGTTGTGCAGGGCCCATCTCCGGGTGTTTGCCGCGCCGTTGGGCCTCCGGCAGTCTCGTGGTTGTGCCCCGAGCCGGTCCGAGTGCTCACGGGGCTGACACGACGCAGCGGACCGCGAGACCAGCGCGGCGCACGCGTCCCCGGTGAGCAGGAGCCGCCGGGCCGGCCGTCCCGGGCCGAGGAACCCGCACCGAGCGGGGATCCCGCACGTCCACCCGGGCTCGGCGTGACCTGGAACCGACTCTCGGAGGTACCCGAAATGCGAAGCATCAAGCACGGCCTCGGCCGACTCCCGCAGGTCCGGATGGGCCACCACCGCATGCCCGACGCCGTCCTCGGCTTCGGTCTGGTGGGCGCCATCGCCGTGGGCACCCTGCTGCCCGTCACGCAGGCGTTCGCCGGCCCGGCGTCCGGCCGCACCGACAGCGCGGCGGTCGCCGCCGCCGACACCGCGGCCACCACCGGTGGCGACGACCAGGCCGCCTCCCGCAGCGAGCAGCGCGAGCCCGTCCAGCAGCAGGAGCAGCAGGCCCAGCCCGCCCAGCAGGAGCAGGCGCAGCCCGCCCAGGAGCAGCCGCAGGCCCAGCCGGTCCAGCAGGAGCAGCCCCAGCAGCAGCCGCAGGCCCAGCCCGCCCAGCAGGAGCAGCCGAAGGCCGAGGAGCCCGCCGCCCCCGCGAAGAAGACCTACGCGAACAACCTGGACGGCTGGATCGAGGAGGCCCGCGACGTGCTGGCCGCCAACGGCAAGCACGTCCCGTCCGCGAAGGCGATGCGGGCCGCCGCGATCGCCGAGTCCTCCGGCAACCCGAACGCCCAGAACAACTGGGACTCGAACGCCAAGAAGGGCACCCCGTCGATCGGCCTCACCCAGATGATCCAGCCGACCTTCAAGGCGTACGCGCTGCCCGGCCACACGGACATCCGCAACCCCGTCGACAACCTGGTCGCCAGCTCCCGCTACTGCGACGTCCGCTACGGCAGCATGGACAACATGGCCGCCGCCCGCGGCTACGGCTCCCACTGGCGCGGCTACTGAGCCCCTCCGGAGCGGAACCCGCCCTTCTCGGCCCCCTCGGCAGCGCGCCACGCGCCGCAGGGGGCCGCGGCGCGTCCGGAGGGGCGGAGGGGTGCGGAAGGCCGCCGCCGGACCGGCCGGTGCTGCGGCTGCGGGGGCCGGCCCGGTGCCCCGACGGCACCGATGGCACCGTGGGCTCCGGGGGCCATTGGAGGATCGTACGAGGAGGTTCCGGGATCCGGGGGTGCCGGTTGTGGTGGTCTTCAGGATTCGGGCGTGAGCTGGCCCGGCGCGGGGGAATGAACGAGAATCGAACGTTGGGTGTGTGCGGCTCGGCCGCGCCGCGCCGTAACGTTTCTCCCCAGCCAGAGAGCCCCTTCATGCGCTTCCTGAACGACCTCAAGCCCGCGTACGACCTCACGTACGACGACGTCTTCATGGTCCCCAGCCGTTCCGCGGTGGGCTCCCGGCAGGGTGTCGATCTCTCCTCCAACGACGGCACCGGCACCACCATCCCGCTGGTGGTGGCGAACATGACCGCGATCGCCGGGCGGCGGATGGCCGAGACGGTGGCCCGGCGCGGCGGGCTGGTGGCGATCCCGCAGGACATCCCGATCGAGGTCGTCTCCGAGGTGATCGGCTGGGTCAAGCAGCGGCACCTGGTGCACGACACCGCGCTGACCCTCAGCCCGGGCGACACCGTCGCGGACGCCCTCTCGCTGCTGCCCAAGCGGGCGCACGGCGCGCTGGTCGTGGTCGAGGGCGGCAAGCCCGTCGGCGTGGTCACCGAGAGCGACTGCCAGGGCGTGGACCGGTTCACCAGCCTCTCCGAGGTGATGTCCCGCGACCTGCTGCTGCTCGACGAGGGCATCGACCCGCGCACCGCCTTCGACCGGCTCAACGAGGCGCACCGCAAGCTCGCCCCCGTGGTCGCCGCCGACGGCACCCTGGTCGGCATCCTGACCCGGAAGAACGCGCTGCGCGCCACCCTCTACACCCCCGCCGTCGACGCGGCCGGCCGCCTGCGGATCGCCGCCACCGTCGGCATCAACGGCGACGTGGCCGGCCGGGCCAAGGCGCTGCTGGAGGCCGGGGCCGACACGCTGGTGGTGGACACCGCGCACGGCCACCAGGAGTCGATGATCAACGCGCTGCGCGCGGTGCGCGGGCTCGACCCGCAGGTGCCGGTCGTCGCGGGCAACGTGGTCTCGGCGGACGGCGTGCGCGACCTGGTCGAGGCGGGCGCGGACATCCTCAAGGTCGGCGTCGGCCCCGGCGCGATGTGCACCACCCGGATGATGACCGGCGTCGGCCGCCCGCAGTTCTCCGCCGTCCTGGAGTGCGCCGCCGAGGCGCGCCGCCTCGGCAAGCACGTCTGGGCGGACGGCGGCGTGCGCCACCCGCGCGACGTGGCGATGGCGCTGGCCGCCGGCGCCTCCAACGTGATGGTCGGCTCCTGGTTCGCCGGCACCCTGGAGTCGCCCGGCGACCTGCAGACCACCGCGGACGGCCGCCAGTACAAGGAGAGCTTCGGCATGGCCTCGGCCCGCGCCGTGCGCAACCGCACCTCGGACGAGTCGGCCTACGACCGCGCCCGCAAGGCCCTGTTCGAGGAGGGCATCTCCACCTCGCGGATGTTCATCGACCCGGCCCGCCCGGGCGTCGAGGACCTGATCGACTCGATCGTGGCGGGCGTCCGCTCCTCCTGCACCTACGCGGGCGCGGGCGACCTGGAGGAGTTCCACCAGAAGGCGATCGTCGGCGTCCAGAGCGCGGCCGGCTACGCCGAGGGCAAGCCGCTGCACTCCAGCTGGGCGTGAGCGGCAACGGGGCGGGGCCGGCGCGCAGCGCGCCGGCCCCGCCCCGTTCCGTTCCGTTCAGAAGCCGTAGCCGTCGTCCTCCGTCCACGGGACGTCGAGGTCGTCCAGGTGCACGTGCCACGCCGCCCCCGGCAGGGCGCGGCGCAGTTCGGTCACCGCGCCCAGCACGTGGTCGATCACCGGCAGCGCCCGGTCCGGGTCGACCGGCAGCTTGGTCGAGCCGGCCAGCAGGCCGTCCGGCTCGCCGCCGCCGTCCCCGTAGAGGTGCAGGTCCTCCTCGTCCGGGTACGGGAAGGCCGCCCGGTGGGCGGCGGTGATCCGCTCGACGGCCGCCCGCTCGGCGGCGGTGAGCGGCGCCGGGCGGCGCGCGCTGTAGTAGAGGGAGACGCTCATGGGCCGAGCGTAGGGGCGGGGTGCGACAGCGCCGCCGGTCAGCGGACCCGCGGGGGCCGCCGGGTGACGGTGACGGTGCCGACCCGGTCCCCGTCCGGCGCGTGGACGTGGATCCAACCCCGGGCGAACTCGCGCAGGTCGTCGTGCTCGCCGCGCTGGTCGGGCCGCCCGAGGGGGACGTCCGCGCGAACGGGCTCGGCGGGCATGCCGTCGACGAAGGCGGCGAAGCGCTCGGCCCGGTGCCCGGCCGCGCCGATCACGACCTCGGCGACCGCGCCCCGGTGCGCCGCCAGGCGCACGCCCGGCAGGGCGCGGACGTGGGCGACCAGCGGGTGCGCCTCCGGGCGGCCCAGGACGTCCAGGAAGAGCGTGAACTCGCCGGAGCGCCAGCGGTAGGGGTCGGCCGGGAGGTCGGCGCCGCGCGGCACCGCCGTCAGCGCGCCCGGCGCCGCCGCCGGATGCGCGGAGTCGAACTCGGAGCCGTACCCGACCAGCAGGTCGCGGACGCCGTAGCGGTGCAGGTCGACGCCCCGGACGGTGGCCGACGGTGGGCCGAGCACGGCGTGCACCTCGGCCCGGGAGCCGGGGAGCAGGCCGGCGGCGGGCCGGCGGACGCCCAGCACCCGGCCGTCCTCGCTCTGCACCTCGGTGCCGCCGTCGAACACCAGCAGCCGCCGGGAGGACCCGGACGAGGCCGCCCAGCGCCGGTGCGCGCCGCCGGCCGCCCGGGCCACCGCGCGGAAGGCCTCCCCCTGCTCGGGCTCGCCGAGCACGGCGAGCAGCGCGCCGACCGGGCCCTCCGGCAGCGGCCGGGGAGCCGGGCGCTCCAGGGCGACGGTGGCCAGGCCGCCGTCGACGTACCCGAGCCGGACGCGGTCGCCCTCGACGGCGTGCACGTCGCCGTCCGGGCCGCCGTCCGCCGGGAGCGGTTCGCCCAGGACGGCGCGGGCCCGCGCGCGGTCGCTGCCCGGGCCCAGGCCGCCGATCAGCGCGGCCGGGCGCGGGTAGGCGCCGTCGCCGGTGAGGCGGAACGCCGCGGTGCCGGTGCCGGCGGCGAGGGCGCGGGAGACGGCGGCGGGCGGGCCGTCGGGCGGTCCGTCCAGCGCGTCGACGTGCCACCAGAGTTCGCCCTCGAAGCGGGGCGGCAGCGGGCGGGCCCGGGCCGGGGACCAGCGCTCCGGCGACCAGGAGCCGCCGCCCGGGTGGAACAGCAGCAGGTCGTCGTGCCCGCCCCGCCAGCACTCGCCCTCGAACGGGCCCAGCCACTCGCCGGCCAGCGCCGTCGCGTACTGCTCGTCGGTCAGCGCGAACAGGGCGTCCGCGGAGCCGTGGCCGACCTGCTGGTCGACGCCGATCCAGGCCCGGCCGGTGGACAGTTCGACGCCGAGGCTCGGCCGCCGGGCGACCTGCACGAAGGACCGGGGGTCCGGCTGGTGGTGCTTGGGCATCGGCGTTCCGTCCCGTCCGACGGCCCCCGGCGGGAGCGCGGGGTTCCGGGCACCATCATCGGGGACGGGTCCGTCAGTTCGGGCCGAACGGGGTCAGCAGGGCGCGGCTGACCATCCCGACCGAGCCGGACAGGGCGTCGGCCACCAGCGCGCGGGCGGGCGGCAGGCGGCGCAGCTCCCAGAGGGCGAGCACGGAGGCCCAGGCGGCGTCCCGGGCCCGGTCGATCGACCAGACGCCGACCACGTGCATCAGCGGGTCGGCCACCGGCAGGTCGTCCGGGCCGGGCAGCAGCGCGTCGCGGACCCGGTCCTCGACCCGGGCGAGCAGGTCGTTGATCCGCAGGTAGTCGGCGTGCAGCCGGTCCGGGGTGCGGCCGGTGCGGCGGCAGGTCTCCAGGACGGCGAGCGGGAGGTCGTTCTCGATGTGGGCGTTCATCCCGGCCAGCGCGAACTGCAGCGGGTGGATGCCCGCGGCGGCGCGCAGCTCGAACAGCGGCCGCCAGCAGGCGGCCGGGCGGCGGCCGGCCAGGTCGTCGTCGACGGCGGCGAGGTAGCGGGCGGCGAAGACGGCGTCCAGCTCGGCCATGGTGGCGGGGTCGTCGAAGTACGCGGTGGCGAGCTGCTCGCGCACCAGGCGGGTGACGGTCAGGTACACCGCGTTGAACACGGCGACGCCGTCACCGGGCGGGAGTTCGGCGGCCAGCCCCGCCATCCGGTCGACCACCTGGTCCACCGTCAGCACCGGTGCGGTCATGCGGGTCCTCCTCGCGGGCGGGCGATCGGTCGGACAAGCGGATGGTGGGCTGATACCCCGTCACCTTCGCAGGCCGTACCGCCGCTGCCAAGGCGCACGCGTGGTGCGGGCGGGTGGAAAACGGGGCGGCCCCGGCGGGGAGGAGCGGCGACGGACAATCCGGGTGCGCGCGGCGGGGCGGGTGGGGCAGGATGGGCGGCGACGGCGCTGCCGGGCGCACCTCGCGCTCCCGCCGTCCCCTGTCCCCGGAGGCTCGCGTGGTGAAGCGATATTAGTGGCGGTGCACACCGCCCCGCGGTCCGCCCCTCCTGCGGGTGACCGAGCCTCCCGGTTCCCCTTCCGGACGTTCCCGCCGACGCCTCGACCCGCCTTCCGCGGGCGGGGCGCCGGCGCGGTCCGGCCACCGCTGCCGCGAGTCGTGGGCGGCCGCCCCTCCGCGGGCCGGCCGGCACCCCCTGCCGTCCGGCCTCCTCCGAGCCCCCCCAGCACCCCCGTTCGCGCCGCGCGGCCGTGCCCTGCCGCCGCGCCGTGCGCCGACGCCCCCCCCGAGAGGACGGCCATGACCGCCACCACCACCGCCACCGCGTTCGACCGGAGCGTCCGGCAACTGCGTGAACTGATCGAGGACGAGGGGGAGTGGCGGGAGGGCCCGGAGCTGGCCCGGCTGCTCGGGCTGCTCGCGGGGCGCCGCGCCGCCGACCTGTCCGGGCTGCCCGCCCGGCGGCAGGCCGAACTGCTCGGGGCGCGGGCCGCGCGGGTGCTGCCCGGGAGCGGGCGGCTGGCCGAACTGCTGTCGCTGGGGCGGCCGTTGACGGTCAAGTTCGGCATCGACCCGACGGGCGCGGAGGTGCACCTCGGGCACGCCGTCCCGATGATCCTGGCCAGCCGGCTCCAGCGGATGGGCCACCGGGTGGTGTTCCTGGTCGGCGACGTCACCGCCCGGATCGGCGACCCGTCCGGCCGCAGCGCCGAACGGCCGCCGCTCACCGGGGAGGACGTGCGGCGCAACGTCGCCACCTACCGGCAGCAGGTCGGGCCGTTCTTCGACTTCGAACGGGCGGAGTTCCGGTTCAACGGCGAGTGGCTGGAGCCGATGACGCTGCCGCGCTTCCTGGAGGTGCTCGCCCGGCTGCCCGCCTCCGCCGCGCTCCAGCGCGAGGACTTCCGCAACCGGCTCGCCGAGGGCAGCGGGCTGACCCTGGCCGAGCTCGTCTACTCCGTGGTGATGGCGCTCGACTCGGTGGAACTCGTCGCGGACGTCGAACTCGGCGGCCTCGACCAGCTGCTGAACCTGCAGATGTGCCGCCGGGTGATGAGCGCGAGCGGGCAGCAGCCCGAAGTGGTGCTCGCCACCGGGCTGATCGAGGGCACCGACGGCACCGGCGCCAAGATGAGCAAGTCCCGGAACAACTACGTCGGGCTGGGGTTCCCCGCCGAGGAGATGTTCGGCCGGCTGATGTCCTGCGCGGACCGGCTGCTGCCCGCCTACCTGCGCGCGCTCACCGAACTCCTCGACGAGGAGGTCGACCTGCTGCTCGCCCAGGTCGACGACGGCCGCCGGCACCCGATGGCCGTGAAGACCCTGCTGGCCGCCGCCGTCACCGCCACCGTCCACGGCGAGCCGGCCGCGCTCGCCGCGCGGGACGCCTTCCGGGCGCGGTTCTCGGTCCGCCGCTACTCCCAGGCGGGGCCGCTGCCCGCCGTCGACTCCGCCGCGCACGGCGCGGCGACGCTCGGCGAACTGCTGGTCGGGGTCAGCGGCGAGCTCCCCAGCCTCAACCAGGTCCGCCGGGTCGCCGAGGCGGGCGGCCTCCGGCTCGTCGTCGAACACACCGACGGCGCGCGGCGGACCGTCCCGCTCGGCCGCGCCGACGCCGACGAACGGCTGCGGGTCGTGCTGGGCGCGCACGACCTGGCGCGGCCGCAGGCGACCCGGCGGGTGTTCCTGCGCTGCGGGCGGAAGGTGGTCGAGCTGGCCTGAGGACCTCGGCGCGGACGCGGACGGCGGTGGTGCGGCGGTGCGCGGCGGTGCGGAGGAAGGGTGAAGGGATGGTGGGGGAACGCGCGCCTAGCACCAGCGGTCGGGAACGGTCGGAAGTTTGCCGCAAGCGCCGCTCGTCCGGGTGAATCCGGCGCGGGGGGCTACTGCGGGGGCGCGTGGTGCGACAAGCCTATGAGTCGGGCGCGGGGCGGTGCGAACCGTTCCGCCGGGCGCCGTTCGAGCCTTCCCACCAGCGCAACTCTCCTGGGGGAAAAGAACTCTGACGGCCCGTCAGACGCACCGTGCACCGGCTATGCTGCTTCGCGCCCCGGGCCCCGCCGCACCGCCCGGCCCCGCCCGCACCCCCGTCCCCCCGAGCGTATGAGGAAGCCGATGCTTCGAGCCGGATCGTCACCAGACGGATCGTCGTCAGGAGGACGGCTGCCCGCGGCCGTCCTGGTCTGCCTGCTGCCCGCGGTGGTGATCGGCGCGGCCGTCGGCCTCGCCGCCGCGGCCCCGGGCGCGGCGACCTCGGGGATCATCGGGTGCGGGCTGGTGGGCGCCCTGGCGGTGGCGGTCGCCGGGTACGAGGCGGTGCGCCGGGGCCGCGCGCTGGAACTGCTCCGCGAGGACGCCGAGCGGCGGGACGCCGAGCACCGGCACCGCCTCGCCCGGCAGCAGGCCGGCATGCTCGAACTCGCCCGGAACGAACTCCCGCAGGCCGTCGCCCGGATGCAGGGCGGCGAGTTCATCACCGACGTGCTCCGCTCCTACGAGCAGCAGCACGTCAACAACGCGGGCGACGAGTTCCACGACTTCCGGTACGCGGTGCTGCGCGCCGTCCTCGACGCCGTCGACAACGAGGAGGCGATGCGCGAGTCCGCGCAGCGCGCCTTCGTCAACATCGCCCGCCGGGTGCAGGCGATCGTCCACCGGCAGGCCATCGACCTGCGCAAGATGGAGGACCGGCACGGCGACGACCCCGCCGTCTTCGACGACCTGCTGCTGCTCGACCACGGCAACGCGCTGATCGGCCGCCTCGCCGACTCGATCGCCGTGCTCGGCGGCGCCCGCCCCGGCCGCCAGTGGAACAACCCCGTCCCGCTGTACAGCGTGCTGCGCGGCGGCATCTCCCGGATCCTCGACTTCCGCCGGGTCGAACTGCACCCGGTCTCCGAGGTCGCCGTGGTCGGCCCCGCCGTCGAACCGCTGATCCACGCGCTCGCCGAACTCCTCGACAACGCCACCCGCTACTCGCCGCCGCAGACCAGCGTCCACCTCACCGCCGTCGAGGTGCAGACCGGCATCGCGATCGAGATCGAGGACGGCGGCCTCAGCCTCGGCGAGGAGGGCCGCGCCCGGGCCGAGCGGATGCTCGCCGAGGCCGAGTCCGGCATCGACCTGAACGGCCTCGGCGAGGCCCCCCGGCTCGGCCTCGCGGTGGTCGGCCGACTGGCCCGCGCGTACGGCTTCCAGGTCTCGCTGCGCCCGTCCGCGTACGGCGGCGTGCGGGCCGTGCTGATCGTGCCCGAGGCCTACATCACCACCGCGCCCGCGCCCAGCCGCGCCCACGGCATCGGCCGGATCGCCACCACCACCCCGCTGGCCTTCCCCGCGCACGCCGGACAGGCCGCGAGCGAGGCCTACCCGGCCACCGGCGACACGGTCGACACCCCGCCGCGCCGCCGCCCCGCCGCCGCGACCCACACCCCCGCCGGGGGCTTCGCGGCCACCGCGGCCTTCCCCCGGGTCGCCGCGCCGACCGCCGCGGCTCCCGCCGCGTACGAGGACGACGTGCCCGTGGTGCTGGAGCGCACCGCGAACGGGCTGCCGCAGCGCCGCCGGCACGCCGCCCCGTCCCGCTTCGGCGCGGCCCCGGCCGCCGCCCGCCCGCCGCAGCCCGCGCCCGCCCCGGCGGCCCCGGCCCCGCTCCCGGCACCGCAGACCCCCACACCCGCATCCGCCCCCGAGCCGGTCCAGCCCGGCCTGTGGCTGGCCGCCTTCACCAACGGCGTGAACGGCACCGCGCCGACCGCCGGACCGGTCGGCGGCCCCGGCCACGCCAGTGACGAGTCAGCAGGGAAAGGCGACAAGTGATTCAGCAACGGACCAACATGGACTGGCTGCTCAGGGACCTCGCGGAGACCGTTCCGTGCATCCGGCACGTCATCGTGCTGTCCGCCGACGGCCTGCGGCTGGCCCAGCACGGCACCGACCCCGACACCGCGGACCGGCTGGCCGCCGCCTGCGCCGGGCTGCAGAGCCTGGCCAACGCGGTCGGCCACGAGTTCCCGGACGGCGACGGCCGGATGCGGCTGGTGGTGATCGAGGTCGGCGGCGGGTTCTTCTACCTGATGGCGGCCGGCTCCCGGGCCTACCTGGCCGTCCTCGCCGACGAGGGCGTGGACGCCGGACTGGTCGGGCAGCGGATGCGTGACCTGGTCGCCCGGATCGGCGAGCACCTCACCACGCCCGTCCGCGGCAGCGAGCAGATCGCGTGACCCGCGCCGCCGCCCCGCCCGCCCGCCGGCCGGCCGGGACGGACGCCCTCCCGACGCGCGGCCGGACCGCGTTAGCGCGGCGACCGGGCGCGCCGGACGGACCGCCGGGCGGCTCGGGGCGCGGCTCCGGGCGCGGCTCGCCGGGAGGCCCGGCGTGCGGACCGCCGGGCGGCAGCGCGGGAACCACTGGAACCACCGGAACACCGCCGGCGGGCCGACCGGCCGCCGACCACACCGAGGTGCGGGGATGAGCAACCAGGACTGGGCGGACGCCAACCCGGAGCGGCTGTACGTGATCAGCGGGGGGCGCGACCGGAAGTCCGCCACCGCCGGGTTCGACCTGGTCACCCTGGTGGTCGCCCGGGCCCGGCCGGAGCCCACCATGCAGCCCGAGCACGCCGCGATCCTGCGGATCTGCGGCTCCCCGCTGTCGGTCGCCGAGATCTCCGCCTACCTGCGGCTGCCGAACAGCCTGGTCACCGTCCTGCTGGCGGACCTGCTCGCCGAGCGCCGGATCGAGGTCCGCGCCCCGGTCCCGCCGGCCGCCCTTCCCGACCTTTCCCTGCTGGAGGCAGTGATCCATGGACTTCAACGGCTCTGAGCCGCGCGGGCCGCGCGAGGCCGACCGGCTTCCGGCCGGCATGGCCACCGCCGTCAAGGTGGTCGTCGTCGGCGGCTTCGGGGTCGGCAAGACCACCCTGGTCGGCGCGGTCAGCGAGATCCGCCCGCTGACCACCGAGGAGACCATGACCGAGGCCGGCGTCGGCATCGACGACCTGGCCGGGGTGGAGCGGAAGAACTCCACCACCGTCGCGATGGACTTCGGCCGGATCACCATCAGCGACGAACTGGTGCTGTACGTCTTCGGCACCCCCGGCCAGGAGCGGTTCTGGTTCCTCTGGAACGGCCTGTTCGAGGGCGCGCTCGGCGCCGTCGTGCTGGTCGACACCCGCCGCCTGGAGGTGTCCTTCGACGTGCTCGGCCGGCTGGAGGACCGCGGCGTGCCGTTCGTGGTCGCGCTGAACGGCTTCCCCGAGTCGCCCGGGTACCCCGTCGAGGAGTTGCGCGCCGCGCTCGACCTGCCGCACCACGTCCCGATCGTGCAGTGCGACGCCCGCTCCCGGGAGTCCAGCCGGGACGTCCTGATGGCCCTGATGCGCTACCTGTACGACCTCGCCGCCCGGCCCGCCGCCGCCCACTCGGCAGTCTGACGGATCGTCAACTCCCTTCTTCGACACCGGAGTCACCCCTTGACGTACGAAGCGTACGAAGCGTACGACGAGCAGCACGCCCACCGGGGCGCGCCCGTCCCGCCGCCCGGCTGCCCCGCCCACCGCGCCTCCGGCGGGGGCGGGCCGCAGGACGGCGGGCTGCTGCGGCTGTTCGGCCCCGAGGCCGAGGCCGACCCGGCCGGCTTCTACGAGAAGCTGCGCGCCGAACACGGCGAGGTCGCGCCCGTCCTGCTGCACGGCGACCTGCCGGCCTGGCTGGTGCTCGGCTACTCGGCCAACCTGACCGCGATGCGCACCCCCTCCCGGTTCTCCCGGGACTCCCGGCGCTGGACCGAGTTCAAGCAGGGCCGGGTCGCCCCCGACTCCCCGGTGCTGCCGGTGATCGCCTGGCAGCCGACCTGCTCCTTCGTCGACGGCGAGGAGCACCGCCGGCTGCGCACCGCCGTCACCGACGGCCTGAACCGCTTCGACCGGCGCGGCATGCGGCGCTACGTCACCCGGTTCTCCGACCAGCTGATCGCCGACTTCGGCGACGGCGGCCGGGCCGACCTGGTCTCCCAGTTCGCCGAGCACCTGCCGATGCTGGTGATGACCCAACTCCTCGGCATGCCCGAGGAGTACGGCCCCCGGCTGGTCGAGGCCGCCCGCGACCTGGTCCGGGGCACCGAGACGGCCGTCGCCAGCAACGAGTACGTGGTCGAGTCGCTGCGCCGCACCGTGCAGCGCAAGCGCGCCGAACCCGGGCAGGACCTGGTCACCTGGCTGATCGAGCACCCCTCCGGGCTGAACGAGGAGGAGGTGCTGGAACACCTGCGCTCGGTGCTGCTCGCCGCCAACGAGACCACCATCAACCTGATCTCCGAGACGCTGAAGATGGTGCTCACCGACAGCCGCTTCCGCGCCCACCTCTCCGGCGGCCAGATGACCCTGCCGGACGCCCTCGACCAGGTCCTGTGGGACTCGCCGCCGTTCATGCTGGTGCCGGGCCGCTGGGCGACCGGCGACACCGAGCTCGGCGGACGCGCGATCAAGGCCGGCGACATGCTGCTGCTCGGCGTCGCCGCGGGCAACGCCGACCCGGCGGTCCGGCCCGACCTGGACACCCCGCTGTTCGGCAACCGCTCGCACCTGGCGTTCGGCAGCGGCCCGCACGAGTGCCCCGGCCAGGAGATCGGCCGGGCGATCGCCGAATCCGGCATCGACATCCTGCTCACCCGGCTGCCCGACCTGCAACTCTCGGTCGAGGAAGACGAGTTGCAGTGGCGCGGGAACTGGATGTCGCGGCACCTGACCGCGCTGCCGGCCCGCTTCACCCCGCTCGGCGAGCTGCACCCGCACCAGCCGGCGGGCGGCGCCGACACGACGGTGTCCACGCCGGCCCCGGCGGTGCCGGTGCCCGCGCCCGCGCAGCTGCAGGCGCCGATTCCCGGACAGCGCTCCGGGGCGTCCGCCGCCGTGCCGACGCCGCCGCTGCCGCCCGTGCCCCCCGCGCCGCCCGCGGTGCCCCCGCAGCGGCGCGGCTGGTGGAGCGCCCTGCTGGCCCGACTGCGCGGCTGAGCGGGCCGGGTCCGAGCAGGCCGGGGCCGAGTGGGTCGGGGCCGAGCGGGTCGGGGGAGGGGAACGAGGAGGCCGGGGAAGGGAGTTCGGGGCTCAGAACGGCCAGGCCGGGCCGCCGACCGCCAGCAGGCCGAGCAGCGCGGCCGCGATCAGCAGCAGCACGGCCAGTTCCCACCAGAGCAGCCGCCGGTCGGGGCGCCGCCGCCACGGTCGGGAGGACCGGAACCACGTGGTTCTGGTCCCGGTCGGCCCGGCGCCGCCCCGGGAAGACCGGGCCCACGGCACCGCCTACCCCACCGCCTACCGCACCGCCCGCCGCGTCGCCGCCCGGGCCGCAGCCGCCTCGGCGAAGGCGCGGACGAACGGGTGCGGGCCCTCGTGCTCCGGGGTCAGCTCCGGCTGGAACAGCGAGGCCAGCCAGAACGGGTGCGACGGGAGCTCGGCGACCCGCACCTCACCGTCCGGGTCGTGCCCGGTGAACCGCATCCCGTGCGCCCGCAGCACCTCCAGGTAGTCCGGCGCGAGCGTGTAGCCGCAGTTGTAGCGGGCGGTGACCCGCTCGGCGCCGAGCAGCCCGGCCGCCGCCGAACCCGGCACCAGCCGGATCCCGCCCTCCTGCCGGTACAGCGAGCAGGACAGCGGGACGATCAGCAGCTCCTCGCCCTCGGGCTGCTGCTCGGCGTGCGCCGCCCCGCCGATCCCGCACGCGTGCCGGGCGAACTCCAGCACCGCGTGCTGGAACCCGCCGCACGTCCCGAGGAACGGCACCCCCCGCTCCCGCGCCGTCCGGGCCGCCGCCACCGCCCCCGCCTCGCTCCGGTAGGGACTCCCCGGCACCAGCCACACCCCGTCGAACCCGGCCAGCTCCGCCGCGTCCACCTCGTCCGTCCCGATCCAGTACGGCTCGACGACCGGCCCGCCCGCCTCCGACAGCGCCGCCAGCATCCGCGGCCCCCCTCGGTGCGCCGGAACGTGCGGGGAGCGGTCGCCGACCAGGGCGACCCGGACGGTGTGCGCGGTGTGTTCGATCTCCATGGCCGGCCATCCTGACCGCGCCCCGCCCCGACGGTCCAACGCGCGTTCCTGCTGGCCCATCAGCACCACTGATCGGCCCCTCCGGCCCCGGGCGCACACTGGGGGTGTGGATTCGCACCTGCTCAGGACCCTCGTCACGGTCGCCCGGCTCGGCTCGTTCTCCGCCGCCGCGCTGGAGCTCGGCTACACCCAGTCCGCGGTGTCGCAGCAGATCGCCGCGCTGGAGGCCGAGTTGGGCGCGGCGTTGCTGCACCGGCGTCCGGTCCGGCCGACCGTCGCCGGGGAGCGGATGCTGGAGCACGCCCGGCTGCTGCTGGAGCGGATGGACGCGGCCCGGGCCGACGTGCGCCGCAGCACGCTCCCCGAGCGGCCCGAACTCCTGCTCGCCGCCTCCCCGTTGGGGATGGACGCGACGGTGGTCCGGGCGCTCGCCCGGGTCCGGGCGGCCGAGCCGCGGCTGCGGGTCCGGGTCCGGGTGCTGGGCCGGCGGGCGGTGGCCGCCGAGGTCGCGGCGGGCCGGTGCGCGATCGGCGTCACCGACGGCTACGCGGCGCCCGGCGGGCCGCTCGCGCTGGGCGACCTCGGGCCGGTCCGGCAGGCCGGACTGGGCGAGGAGCCGTGCGCGGTGCTCTGCCCGGCCGGGCACCCGCTGCGCCACCGCCCCGACGTCGACCTCGGGCAACTCGCCGACGCCGCCTGGCTGGACGCGCCCGGCGTCGCCGCCCCGCTCGACGAATTGCGCGCCGCCACCGGCGGCGGCGCCTTCCCGGTCGCCGCCGACTACGACGGCCTCGACCCGGCCGGGCTGCTCGCCCTGTCCGCCGCGGGCCACGGCCTCGCCGTCCTGCCCCGCACGCTGGCCGCGACCGCCGGGGCGGTGGCCCTGCCGGTCCGTGCGCCCCGGCTGGCGCACCGCCGGGAGGTGCTCTTCCCGCCGGTGCTGGACGCGCCGGCCCGCGCCTTCCTGGACGCGCTGCCGCGCGGGGGCCGGACCCTTCCCCCCGGGGCGACCCGCTGACCGGACGGGAGGGCGGCGGGTCGCCCCGGGGGAACGGCCCGGGGGGAACGCCCCGGGGGAACGGCCCGGCCCCTTCAGTGGGCCGCTCCGAGCAGGACGACGCCGACCACCACCACCGCTCCGGCGCAGATCCGGCGGCGGCCGAGGGGTTCTCGGAACAGCACCGCGCCGATCACGGCCGCCCAGATGATCCCGGTCTCGCGCAGGGCGGCCACCTCGGCGGCCGGGCTGCGGGTCTGGGCCCACAGGACGGCGCCGTAGGAGAGGGCGGCGACCAGCCCGCCGACGGCGGAGCGGACCCGGTCGGGGCGCAGCAGGTCGCCCAGCGGCCGGTGCCGCAGCCGGGGCATCAGCAGGGCGACCAGCACGCCCTCCAGGGCCGCCATCCACGCCGTGTAGCCGAAGGCGGAGCCGGAGCGCCGCACGCCGACGGCGTCGATCAGGGTGTAGGCGGCGATCGTGGCGCCGGTGGCGAGGGCCGCGCGGACCACCGGGCCGCCGATCCCGCCCCGGCCGGGCAGGCCGCTCAGCGAGAGCACGGCCAGGCCGCCGCAGACCGCGAGGAGCCCGGCGAGTTGGCCGGGGCCGAGGCGCTCCCCGAGCAGGCCGACCGCGACCGCGGCGACGCCGACGGGGGCGACGCCGCGGGCGACCGGGTAGACCTGGCCGAAGTCGCCCAGCCGGTAGGCGCGGGACAGCTGGGCCATGTAGACGGCGTGCACCGCCGCGGAGGCGACCAGGTAGGGCAGGCTCGCCGCGGCGGGCAGGGCGAACAGCGGCAGCAGGGGCAGGCAGAGCACGGTCTTCGTGACGCTGATCAGGGTGAGTCCGGCGTCCCGGTCGCGGGCGGCCTTGGCCATGGTGTTCCAGGCCGCGTGCAGCAGCCCGGCGGCCAGGACGACGGCGATCGGGAGCGCCGGCGCGGACGTCACCCGGCGGCCGGCGGGGCCTCGTGCCGGCGCAGGTCGTGGAAGAACCCCGGGACGGGGGTGAGCCGGCCGGCGGCGGCGAGCCGGTCGTGGACGTGCCGGGCCAGCGCCAGGTCGAGCACCCCGAGGCCGAAGGGGGAGAAGACCACGGTGCGGTCGGCGGGGACGTCGCGGTCCTCGACGAGGTGGTCGTAGAGGGTGCCGTCGACGAAGCCCCGGTGGCCGACCCGTTGTTCGGCGAGGTGCGGGGAGGTGTCGGCCTTGAGGCAGTGGTCGACGTCGTCCAGGACGTTGTAGGAGTCGAGGACGACCTCCGGCCCGAGGTCGCGCAGCGAGATGTTGAGGACCAGGGGGTGGTGGTCGAACCAGGTGCGGTCGGTGAGGTGCGGGGCGGGGGCGACCGTGGCGATCACCAGCAGGTCGCTGGCGCGGACCAGCGACTCGGCGGTGGGGTGGAGTTCGGCGTCGGCCCCGGCGGCGGCGAGGTAGTCGCGGAAGCCCTCGGCGTGCGCGGGGTCGCTGTCGTGGACGCCCACCCGGGTGGTGTCGAAGCCGATGGCGCGCAGGTGGTCGTGGAGGTAGCGGGCGATCAGCCCGGTGCCCAGGAAGCCGATCCGGGCCGGGCGGGTGCCGCGGGCCCGGCCGAGCCGGTCGGCGGCGAGCGCGGCGGAGGCGGCGGTGCGGGCCGCGCTGATGATGGAGCTCTCCAGGCAGGCGAACGGGTACCCGGTCGAGGTGTCGTTGAGGATCAGCACCGCGGAGGCGCGGGGCAGTCCGTCGGCGACGTTCTCCGGGAAGCTGGAGATCCACTTGACGCCGTGCACGTCGACGTCGCCGCCGACCGAGGCGGGCAGGGCGATGATCCGGGAGGACGGCCGGTCGGGGAAGCGCAGGAAGTACGAGTCGGGGTTGACGGTGCTCCCCTCGCCGTGCAGCCGGTAGGCGCGTTCGACGACGTCGACGACGTCCTTCTCCCGGCCGGCGAGGACCTCGTGCACCTGGCTGCCGGGGATAACGGAGAAGGCGGGTGCGGTGTTCACGCGGCGGCTCCCTGGAGGGTGCGGGCGGGCTGGGCGGGGGTGGGCCGGGCGAGGGCGGTGCGGACCCGGTCGACCAGTTCCTGCGGGGTGTGGGTGACCCGGCGGCCGGCCCCGGTGCCGCGGGGCCCGGTCAGCGCGTGCAGGAGGGTGAGGCCGGGGCCGAGCTCGGCGGCCCGCAGCTCGTCGGCGTCGCGGACCAGGACGGTGCGCGGGTAGCCGGCGGCCCGGGCCAGTGCGGTGAAGTCCGAGCGCTGGACGGTGCGCTGCCCGCCGGTGCTCTCGTGCATGCCGTTGTCGGCGACCACGTGCAGCAGGTCGGCGCCGGTGGCGGCGAGCAGCGGGAGCACGTTGAGGTTCATCAGCAGCGAGCCGTCGCCGTCGAGGGCGACGACGGTGCGGCCGGGCCGGGCCAGGGCGATGCCGAGGGCGATCGGCGCGGCCATGCCCATGGAGCCGACCAGGTAGAAGTTCTCGGGCCGGTCGGCGGCGTTGAAGAGTTCGCGGCTGGTGTAGCCGCAGGTGGAGACGATCACCGCGTCGGGGTGGCGGCGCAGCAGTTCGAGGGCGATACCGGAGAGCGTGAGCTGGGACATCAGATGCCTTCCCGGACGACGAGGACGGCGCAGCGGGAGCGCTGTTCCATCTGGGCGAGGACCGCGGCCACCGAACCGGGCACGTCGGCGTGGTCGAGGACGGTGTGCGGGAGATCGAACAGGTCGAGCAGGTTGAGCAGTTCGGCACCGATCACGTCGTGTTCGACGGCGTCGTTGCCGTCGTGCCCGCGCCAGCTGACCACCAGCAGCACCGGGACGTCGTAGATCAGGTTGAACGAGGTGAGCACGTTCAGGCAGTAGCCGAGACCGGAGTTCTGCATCAGTGCCACGGCGCGCTCACCGGCCACCACGGCTCCGGAGGCGATGCCGACGGCGCTGTCCTCGCGCGGGGCGGGGACGTACCGCAGGCCGGCCAGCGCCGGGTCCGAGTCGGCGTCCTCCAGCAGGCGGAAGGCGCCGGCCAGCAGGCTGCAGGGGACCCCGGTGGCGATCGTGTAGCCGTGGTCGACGAGGCCTTCGAGTAGGGCGCGGGCCGTACCCGTGTCGGTGGCGGTGGCGGACATGGTCATCAACTCTCTTCGGCGGGGCGGTCGGTGGACGGGCGGGTGGACGGGCCGGTGGACGGATCGGCGGGCGGACCGGAGGGCGGATCGGTGGCCGGGGCGCCGTAGAGCAGGCGGGCGTAGCGCGGGCCGTAGCGCTCCTCCAGCTCGGCGAGCGGGACGTCGGTCCACTCGGTGGCGCGGGCGATCCGGGCCCGGGAGGGGACGGCGTCCGGGGCCCAGCTGTCCGGGTCCCACAGGGCCGCGCGCAGGAAGGACTTGGCGCAGTGGAAGTAGACCTCGTCGGGCTCGACCAGCAGGGCCAGGGTCGGTACGTGGCCGCGGTGGGCCAGGTCGGCGAGGAAGGGGGCGTCGGTGACCAGGCGGCCGCGGCCGTTGACCCGCAGCGTGTCGCCCCGGCCGGGGACGACGAACATCAGCGCCACCCGGGGGTTGCCGAGCAGGTTGCGCCAGCTGTCGGCGCGCCGGTTGCCGGGCCGGTCGGGGAGGGCGAGCAGCCGGTCGCCGAGGACGTGCGCGAAACCGGGCGGGTCGCCGCGCGGGGAGACGTCGCAGCTGCCGTCGGCGCCGGAGGTGGCCAGCACGCAGAACGGGGACCGGGCGATCCAGGTGCGTTCCAGCGGGCCGAAGCGGTCGACGCTCTTGCGGTGGACCACCGGGTTCGGCGGGGGGACCAGCTCGCGCAGCTCCCGCTCGGTGGTGATCTCCCGGTACGGGCCGGCGGTCACTTCCTGGACCACATGCGGAACATGTACCGGTTGACCTGGTCGGGCCGGTCGGCGTCGAGGTCGATCTCGCGGGGCGCGAACCGGTCGACGAAGGCCGTCCTGGAGTGCAGGAAGCGGTCGTCGGCCGAGACCAGGGTCTGGCCGCGCTCCAGCCGGATCCGGTACTGGACGCCGGACTGGTCGAGCACCGCGTCGAAGAAGTCGAGGGCGGCGCGCTGGCGCTCGTCCATCGGGGTGCCGAGCTTCTCGTGGGCGCCCTCCATGTAGGTGCGGAAGTACCGGACCAGTGCCTCGCCCCCGGGGCTGTAGCTGATCACCGGGGAGCGGAAGAAGCCGTCCTCGGCGGCGGTCATGCCGCGCTTCTCGAACCAGAAGTCGCGGGTGAGGACGTCGAGGACCTCGGGGTACGAGGTGAGCGTCTCGTGCACCGAGCGGGCGTCCACCAGGATCGACTCGCCGCCCAGGTAGGCGCTCTGCCCGCAGGACAGCAGCAGGTAGTCGATCGGCTCGGGGTCGTTGACCGCGTCGTTGTGCATGTGCGAGCCCTGCTTGGTCTGGTGGTAGCGGGCGCCCTGCTCGACGGTGCCCTGGTTGCCGCGGTCGTAGACCTCGATGAAGCGCCAGCCCTGGTGGTTCTGGACCATCGGGCGGCCCAGCGCGCTGCCCAGCAGCCAGGCGTAGACGGCCTGGCCGCGCAGGGTGTCGACGCCCTCGACGCGGTCGTAGACGATGAAGTGGACCCGCGAGTCGATGATGTCGCGGGTGGTCTCGATCTCGGCGCGGAAGGCGGGCAGCCGGTCGAGGTCGACGTCGAGGCCGTCGATCCGCCGGCCGGCCGTGGCGGCGGCCAACTCCGAGGTGTAGGCGGCGATCTCGCGCTGCGCCTCGGGGCCGAAGGTGTGGATCGCCTCGGCGGGGACTGCGAGGGTGCGGGCGTCCGGGGTCATGGTGGTCATGGACATGTCCAATGCGTCGACGGAAGGGTGGCCGGGGCGGGCCCGGGCGGATGCGGGCGGGCCGGGGCAGGGGCGGGGGCGGGGGCGGTGCGGTGCGGACGGCGGCGGCGCGGCGGGGCGGTCAGTCCGACAGCCGGGCCAGCACCGCGTCCCGGGTGGCCGGGTCGCGGAGGTCGGCGTTGACCCGGAAGCAGCGCGTGCTGCACACCAGGCCCGCCAGCTGGTGGTTCATCCGCATGAGCACCCGGCTGAACTCCACCACGTCACGGCCCTGGTGGGCCAGCACGTCGTCCTTCAGCCCGTACGTGGTGACGGCGTGCGCGTACTGGCCGAGGAACGCCTCGGCCGCGGCCGGGTCGAGCTCCTCCATGCCGGTCCGGCCGCGCGGGTCGTAGTCGACGACGACCACGTTGCGCACCACCGCCCGGTCCACCGGCCGGCCGCCGAAGACCAGGTCGGCCGGGGCCAGGTAGTCCCCGCTCTCCAGGTGCGGCGTCAGGCCGTGGCGGTCGATCAGCGGCCCGAACTGGGCGTCCCGGCGCACCCGCACCGAGGTCGGCACCCCGTACGCGGCGCCCTCCCTCACCAGCACGTGCGTGTTGGTGAGGAAGCGCGCCCCGGCCAGGCACGCCTGGGAGAGGAAGACCGTCTTCCCGCCGCCGTTGGGCCCGACCAGCAGGGTCGCCCCGCCGGTGCCGAGCGCGAAGCCGGCGGCCTTCAGGTGCAGGTAGCCGTGCTCCACCGCGAACTCGGTGAGGATCCGCTTCACGAAGTACGGCCACACCGTCCGCTCCAGCCGACGGCCGAAGACGTAAAACCGGCGGCCGTCGGTGCGCAGGTAGGCGGGCTCGCCGTGGATGTGGCTGAGGTAGTACCCGCCGCGGAACCGGCGGGCCCGCAGCGAGTCGTCCGCGGCCGCCGCCACCTCGGCCGGGTCGAAGGCGTCCCGGTCGAGGTCGAGGCAGTCCACCCGGTAGTCGGGCTCGGTGCCCTCGGCGGCGTCCCGGGCGAAGTAGGCGTGCCCGTCGAAGCGTTCGAGGTTGCTGGTGACCCGCAGGGTCAGCAGGCCCAGGTCCGCGGTCCGGGCGGAGCGGACCGGGAGGGCGGACAGGTCGAGGGGCATCGGGCGGCTCACGGCCAGGTGGTGAGCTCGGGCAGCCCACCACCGTCCACGGTCCGCGGGCGCTCCGCAGCGGGACGGCCGCTGATCCAGGCCGCCAGCGCGCGCAGGTCACCGCGCACCACGCGCCCCTCGCCCCAGGCCTGCCCGGTGTCGGCGGCCTCCAGCCGGGTGCCGGCGGGGAGCCGCGACTGGAGGAACTCCACGACGTGGGAGGAGAGTTCGGCACTCCACTGCTCGCTGCGGCGGCCCACCTCCAGGTCCACCAGGTGCAGGGCGCTCTCCCGCCACCAGGCCAGCCGGGTCGCCCACAGCGGCGAGTCCCGGTAGGCCGAGGGGCGCTGCCAGTCGTCCTCGGACAGCGCGGCCCAGGACTCCTCCAGCGCGGTCAGGCCCTCGGCGAGCCGCTCGGTCAGCCACTCGACCGGACGGCCGTGCAGCTCCTCGATCCGGCGGTCCCGGGTCGGCCGGCCGCCGTCGTACACCTCGACCAGCTCGCCCTTGACCGCGTACCGGGCCTGCCGGGCGAAGGCCTGGGAGAGGTCGGCCAGGTGGATCAGCACGTGGCCGCGGGTCCAGCCGGGCAGCTCGATCCCGGCCCGGGCCTGATCCTCCGTCAGTTCTGCGGCCAGCAGGGCGCGGTGGGCGTCGGTGATGTCGGCGAACTGCACGGCGGGGTCGAAGACGGTCATGAGCCGGTCCTCTCGGTCGGGCTGCCCGGCTCGGCCGGGCGAGGCAGGAAGGCGTTGGTCCAGGACAGGATGTCCCGCAGGACATGGTGGTCCTTCTGGGGCCGCAGCGCACCGATTTGGTGGTACATCACACCCTCGCTGGGCGGCCCCAGGACGGTGATCCTCGGCTCCACCCGGCCGTCGGCGCGGTACGGGTGGAACTCCGGGGTGAGGTCCAGGCCGCCGGGCACGAAGTCCGGTTCGTCCAGGCCCGGGTTGGCCCACTTGCGGACCAGCCCGCGGCGCAGCAGGTTGGGGTAGATCGGCATGACGTCGCGGGCGGCGTCGAAGCCGTGCACCCGGGCGTCGACCAGGGTGTCGACGAGCCGGTCCGCGCCGGTCACCGCGCCGCGCAGCCGGAACCCGCCGGCGGCGGCGTCGCACTCCACCGAGGTGTCCGGTCCGAGGGAGACGTCGACCAGCCCGGCCTCGACCAGCGCCCGGACCTTCTCCATCGCCTCCCGGGAGGCGCCCTGGCAGAGCCGGTTGTGGTGGCCCGTCCAGACCTCCAGGAAGGTCCGGTGGGACCCCGCCCGCAGCCCGCCGAAGTCGACCGCCTCGATCACCACGCCGCGCAGGTCGCGCCAGGCCGCGTCGGCGGCGGCCTTGGCCGGGTTGTCCAGGTTGCCCTGGGCGGCCCAGCGGATGTCGCGGTCGAGGAAGTCCAGCAGCGCCTCCCGGTACTCCGCCGGGGTGCGGTAACTGCCGCGCGGGAGCGGGTCGATGGTCACCTCCCAGGAGAAGGCGTGCTCGGCGGCCCGGGTGGCGTGCCGGTACGGGGAGGTCCCGGCGGCCACCGAGGCCGCGAACCGGGCCGGGTCGCCGGCCGACGCGAGCAGCCGCTCGGCGGCCTCCGCGCCGTACACCACGGTCAGGAAGCGCCGCACCGCCGGGGCGAGCGGCAGCCCGGCCGGGCCGACGGCGGCGTCGAGCGCGCGCTCCCCCGCCAGCACCCGGTCGACGGCGGCGGCGGTGGCCGCGGCCAGCTCGTCCAGCGGGCCGGTCAGCGCGACGGCCGCCGCGCGGGGGTCGGCGAAGACCCCCGCGTCCGCGAGGAACTTCTCGTAGCCGGGCCGGGCGGCCTCGACGGCCAGCGACCGGAACTCCGCACCGTACAGCGTGCTGTACTGGATCAGCGCCATCTCCAGCACGATCAGCGGGAACAGGTGCGCCTCGAAGTCCAGTTGGCGCTGCTCGCGGCCGCCGACCAGGTTGGGCCGGCCGACGGTGCGGCGCAGCTCGCCGACCGCGGGGACGGTCAGGAACGCGCCCCGGTACTCCAGCGCCGCGATGTCGCGTTCCTTCTGGTTGTACGGCCGGGCGAAGGTGAACAGGCCGTTGCGGCTGAAGGCGACCACCGAGTCCGGCTCGCGGCCGCTGCGCCGGTACGCCAGCCGGCCGTCCGCGCCGGGCTCGAAGGTGCCGCCGCGGCCCTCGGTGAGGTAGAGGATCACGTCGATGCCGGTCAGCCCCATGCCCAGGCAGCCCACGGTGTGGCCGGGGCCGGTGCCCGGCACGTCCAGCGAGCGCTCCAGCGGGTAGGCGGAGGGGATCAGGGTGCCGCCGTGCGCGGCGGCGAAGGCCGCCCACTCCGCGGTGCGGGGGGAGAGCGCGGGGTCGTTGGACGAGTGGCCGGTCAGCAGCAGGACCAGGTCGGCCCGGTACGGCTCGGCGCCGTCCGCGGTGAGCACGGCCAGCCGCTCGCCGCGCTCCTCCAGGTCGACCACCTCGGCCCGCCGCAGGTCCAGGGTGACGCCGGGAGCGGCGCGCAGCAGGTCGACGTAGCGGCGGAAGCTGTCCTGGAGCGCCTCGCCGTGCAGGTAGCGCTTGGGCCAGTCCTCGGCGACCAGGTCGTAGGTCTCGTCGCCGGTCGCGGCGAAGCGGTCGCGGCACCATTCGAGCAGCGTGGGGCGGTCCGCGGCGGGCAGCAGCGGGCCGGCGTCGACCACGCTCTCGTCGGCGCCGAAGGCGACCTGCCCGACGATCCGGTTGAGGTAGCTGGTGCGGCTCTGCCGGGGGCTGTGCACCTGGCCGGAGCCGAACTCGCCGGACAGGTCGTACACCACGACCTCCAGTTCGGTGTGACCGTCCGGGCGGTTGGTCAGGGCGGCGAGGCGTTCCAGCACGTAGGTGCAGGTCGGTCCGCCGCCGACCACGGCGAGGCGGACGGGGCCGGTCGAATCGGGCGCGGTCACCGGTTCTCCTTCCGGGGGCTGGAGGGCTGGGCGGGGCGGGGGGCGGATCCGGCGGCGTGCTCCTTGCGGACCTCGTCCAGCGCGGCGAGCAGCCCCTGGACGTCGCGGTCGGTGAGCTGGCCCATGGTCGCGATCCGGAACACGCCCGCGTCGGCGCTCTGGGTGGCGTAGATGACGTAGCCGCGTTCCTTGAGGCCGTCGTGCAGCCGCTGGTAGTCGAGGCCGTCGTCGAGGAAGGCGTTGGTGAGCGAGGCGGCGCGCTGCTCGGGCGGCAGCAGCAGCCGGATGCCGCGCTCGGCGAGGCCGGCCCGGACGGTGGCGGCGCGGGCCGCGTAGCGGGCGGACCGGGCGTCGACGCCCTCGGCGAGGGTGAGGTCGAGCGCCGCGTCGAGCGCGCGCAGCACCTGCATGGCCGGGGTGAACTGCGGGGTGGCGGAGCCGACCTGGGCCCGGTAGTTCGCGTGCAGGTCGAGGTAGAAGGTGCGGGGCGGGCGCCCGGCGAGTTCCTCGAAGCGGGCCCGGGGGGCGGTGACGAAGCTGATGCCGGGCAGGCCCTCCAGGCACTTGTTGGCCGTGCCCACGCACCAGTCGATTCGGTCGGCGCTCACGTCGAGGGCCTCCGCGCCGAGGCTGCTGATCGCGTCGACCAGCAGGCTGCGGCCGTGCGCGGCGGTGATCCGCCCGATCTCGGCGACCGGGTTGAGCATGCCGGTGCTGGTCTCGTGGTGGACCACGGCGACGTGGGTGAGGCCGGGGTCGGCGGCCAGGGCGCGTTCGACCGCGGCCGGATCGATCGGCGCGGCCCAGCCGAACTCCAGCCGGACGGCGGGGATCCGGTGCGTCCGGGCGATCGCGTGCAGCCGCTCGCCGTAGTGGCCGTTGTCGAGGACCAGGAGCCGGCCGTCGGGCGGGACGGCGGAGCTGATCGCGGCCTCCAGCGCGGCGGTGCCGGAACCGGTGAGGAGCACCGTGGCGTGCGTGTCCGCGCCGCCACCGGCCACCTCGGTGGCCTTGCGGGCGACCGAGGTGAGCAACGCGGCGGCCTCCGGCTCGCGGTGGCACTCGTCGGGCGAGCCGATCGCGGCCCGCACCAGGGGGTGGACGTTGACCGGGCCCGGGTTGAGCAGCACGGTGCGCGCGGGGGTGGTCCGGTCGGTGACGATCTCGGTGTGGCGCCGGTCCGCGGGCCAGTCCTCCAGCGGGGCGAAGAGGTGGCCGAGGCCGCCGGTGCGCTCGCCGCGGGTGATCACGCACTGGGCGCCGCGGCGGGCGTGCGCGGCCAGTGCCGCGATCTTGCCGCGCATCGCGTCGGTGGCGTCCCAGGACCCGGTGGGCCACAGCAGGTGGTCGGCGGCGGACGGGTCGGCGGCGTCGAGCCGGCGCAGCACCGGGCTGGTGTCGTCGGGCCCGGTCAGGACGCCGGGGACGTCGGTCAGCGCGACGATCCGCACCCCGCCCGGGTCCCGGTCGAGCAGCAGGGCCGGGGCCTCGTCGCTGCTGACGATGCGCAGGCCGCCGTCGGCGGTGAGCACGCAGTCGCTGGAGAGCACCGGCAGGGCGTGCTCGGCGAGCAGCCGCCGGACGACGGCCGGGTCGGCGTCCTCGGTGCCGTCGGGGTGCTGCCCGTACAGGCCGGTGAGCTGGAGCGGCACCGCGCGGACGCCGAGCAGGCGCAGCTGCGTGACCCACTCCCAGCGGACGGCGAAGGCGGGCGCGGTCAGGGCGAGGGCGGACCAGGGGTCGCGGGCGGAGTCGACGGTCCGGCCGACCTCGTGGCAGGCGGCACCGCCGCCGGTGACCAGGACCACCCGGCCCGGATGCGCGTCGACCAGGTCGCGCACCTGGCGGGCGTAGTCGGCGACCGCCGACGGGTCGGTGCCGAGGCCGGCCCGCTTGTCGGAGAACAGGCTGCCGCCGACCTTCAGGACCAGCAGGTCGGGGACGCGGCCGGGCGCCGCCGGGGCGCTCACGCCTCGGCCCCGGTGGCCAGCGGCACGGCGGACTCCCCGGCCTCGCCGCCCCGGGCCGACTGGAACAGCCGGGGCAGGAACTCCAGCGACCAGCGGGCGCGCTGGCCGTCCAGGTCGCCGAACTCGTCGAGGTAGCCGAGGTCCTCCGGCCGCAGCCGGTCCAGGACCGGGGCGGGGACGGCCTCGGGGTAGAGCTGGTCGACGAAGTGCAGCGCGTAGTAGACGATGTCGCCCGCGCCGTACTCCTCCACCCGGCCGAGGAAGGACTTCCAGCCCTCCTCGTCGAGCCGGGCGACGACCAGGGAGACGTCGAGGAACTTGGCGATCTGCAGGTCGATGTTCTCGCCGATGAAGAAGAGGCTGGTGGCCTCCTTGTGCAGGTGGGCGCAGAGGTCGAGCAGCCGGTCCTCCGGGGCGGGGATCCAGGCGGGGGTGCCGCACACGGTGTGCGGGACGGCCCGGTCGAGGAGCTCGGCGGCGGGCGCGGTGCGGCCGGACTTCTTCTGGAAGATGTCGTGCGTCAGGTCGACGTCGAACTCGGGCACCGCCACCCGGTGGCCGCTCTTGCGGTACGGCAGCTGCTGGCTGAGGTTCAGCCGCCAGAACACCTGGGTGTCACGGCTGAACGGCTCGACCCGCTCGCCGTCGGCGACGAGGTTGCCCTGGACGTAGCCGAGGCGTTCCAGCACCTCGCGGGCGCGGGCCGCGTCGGCGCGGTCCAGCAGCAGGTCGAGGTCGGTCATCCGGCGCAGCGCCGGGTCGCCGTACTCGCCCTCGGCGAGCGGGAAGCCCTTGCGGACGGCGTACCGGATCCCGGCCGCGCCGAGTTCGCGGAAGATCCGCCCGAACTCGTCGGACAGGGCGTGGTTGCGCTCGCGGTTGGCGAGGTAGGCCCCGGTGAACGCCCACGGGTAGGGGAAGGTGCCGGGTCCCTTGCGGTCCAGGCGGTGCCGGTGGACGTGGCGGCCGACCAGCGGCAGCAGCTTGTGCCGGGCGGCGGCGTCGGTGAACGCGCCCCAGTCGAGGTCGGGCCGGTCGGCCAGCGAGCGGACCAGGTCGAGGTGCCCGGGGTCCAGGTGGAGCCGGGCCAGGGCGAGCAGGAGGCGCGCGTGCGGCGGCAGTCGGTCGGTCCCGGGGCGCGGGGCAGCGGTGGTCATCGGTCGCCCTCCTGGCTGTGGGCCTCGGCGAGGAGGCGGTGGTCGGTCTTTCCGTTGGCGGTGAGCGGCAGCCGGGTGTGCTCGTGCCAGCTGCGCGGGATCTGCCCGGCGGGCAGCAGGCCCCGGAGGAAGGCCCGCAGTTCGGTCGGCGTGACCGGGGTGCGGGGGACGTAGTGGGCGGCGAGGTCGTCGCCGGCCGCGGTGACCGCGCACGCGGCCAGCGCGGGGTGGCGGCCCAGGGCGAGTTCGACCTCGTCGAGTTCCAGCCGCACCCCGGCCACCTTGACCTGCCGGTCGTCGCGGCCGAGGTAGTGGACGACGCCGTCCTCGATCCGGGCCAGGTCCCCGGTGCGGTACAGCCGCCCGGTGGGCGAGTCCGGGTCGAAGGGGTCGGCGAAGAACGCCCGCGCGGTGGCGGCGGGGTCGTTGACGTAGCCGCGGCCGACCGGCAGGCCGCCGACGAACAGGTCCCCGCTCTCCCCGGGGTCGGCGGGCCGCCAGTGGCCGTCCGGGTCGGCGACCAGGACGTGCAGCACGGCGTTCGCGATCGGACGGCCGACCGGCAGCCGGGGGAGGGCGAGGTCCTCGGCCGTGACCCGGTGGTGCGTCACGTCGTCGGAGCACTCGGTGGGGCCGTAGGCGTTGAGCAGCGCGGTGCCCGGGAAGGCGTCGGCGATCCGCCGGGCCAGGCCCGGGCGCAGCTCCTCGCCGGTGGAGATCAGCACGCGCAGCGCGGGCCGGGTGCCGCCGGGCCGGGCGGCCTCGTCGGCCAGCCAGCCGGCCATGGTGGGCACCAGCTCCGCGACCGCCGCGCCGCCGCGCCGCAGCGCGGCGGCCAGCCGCCGCGGGTGGCCGAGCTCGGCGTCCCGCACGACGGCGACGCTCCCGCCGACCAGCAGCGGCGCGAGCATCTGCCACACCGAGATGTCGAAGACCAGCGGGGCGGTGAACGCCAGGGCGTCCCGCGCGGTGAGGGCGAGGTCGTCGACCTTGGCCCAGAGGTGGTTCAGCATGCCGCGCCGCTCCACCACCGCCCCCTTGGGGGTGCCGGTGGTGCCGGAGGTGAAGATCAGGTAGGCGGCGTCGGCCGGGTCGCCGGGGTCGGCGGGCGCCTGCGGCTCCTCCTCGGCGTCCCGGTGCTCGACCACCGGGACGCCCGCTCCGGCGGCCGCCGAAGCGGCCGGGCCGCCGGAGGTCCCGGTGTAGTCGAGCAGCCGGGCCGCGCCGGAGCGGCGCAGCACGTCGGTGGTGCGGGCGGCCGGCCAGGCGGGGTCGACCGGCAGGTAGACCGCGCCGAGCAGGTCGGCGGCGAGGAACACCGTCACGGTGTCGGCGCTGCGCGGCCCGGTGGCGGCGAGCACCTGTCCGCGCCGCAGGCCGTCCCGCCGGAGGCGTCCGGCGAGGGCGGCGGCCCGGCGGGCCAGGGTGCGGTAGTCGGTGGACCGGCCCGCGTCGGTGACGGCGGTCCGTTCCGGGTCGCGCCGGGCGGTGTCCAGCACGTACCAGTGGAGCGGCCGGTCGAGCCGGACCTCGCGGGGGCGGCGCAGCGCCCGGGCGGCGGCCGCGGCCGCGGTGCCCGGTCGCAGCGGCAGGACCGCGAGGGCGGCGGCCGCGGGCGGGTGGGGGGCGGTCGTGGTCATGCGCGCGGCTCCCTGGTGGGCGGGGTGGCGAGGGTCGCGCCGAAGTGCCGGGTGACCCAGTCGTCGTCGTAGACGGTGTCGAGGTACCGCTCGCCGAGGTCGGGGGCGATCGCCACGGCGGTGAGGGCGCGGTCCGGGTCCTCCGCCCGGAGCCAGGCCAGCGCGGCGCTGACCACGGTGCCGGAGGAGCCGCCGAGCAGCAGGCCGCGGGCGGCCAGCCGGCGGCACATCCGGACGGTGTCGGCCTCCGGGACCCACAGCACCTGGTCGACCAGGTCGGGGTCGACCATGGGCATCCGCTCGGCGGCGCCGAGCCCCGGGATCCGCCGGGGGCCGGGTCGGCCGCCGAAGTTGACCGACCCCTCGGCGTCCACCGCGATCAGCCGCACCCCCGGGTGGTGGTCGCGGAAGTAGCGGGCGCACCCGGTGAGCGTGCCGCCGGTGCCGACGCCGACGAACAGCACGTCGAGGGTGCCGAACTCCTTGGCCAGCGCGGGGCCGGTGTGGTGGTAGTGGGCCAGCCAACTCGCGTCGTTCTCGTACTGGTTGAGCCAGAGGCGGCTGCTGTCGCCGGTGCACAGCTCGCGCACCCTGGCCTTGCGCGCGGCCAGCATGCCGCCGTTCGCGGCGGGTTCGTCCACCACCTCCACGGTCGCCCCGAGGGCGCGCATCAGCCGGATCGTGGACGGGTTGCACTTCGCGTCGGTGACGCAGTGGAAGCGGAGGCCGCGGGCGGCGGCCACCACGGCCATGGCGACGCCGAGGTTCCCCGAGGAGGACTCGACCAGCGTGGTGTCCGGGCCGATCAGCCCGGCCCGCTCGGCTTCGGCGACCATCCAGGTCGCGGACCTGATCTTGACCGAGCCGGCGAAGTTGAGCCCCTCGCACTTCAGGTGGAGGTTGACGCCGAGCGACGCGGAGAGGTCGACGAAGACCTCGGTGTCGAGCAGTTCGTGGGCACCGGTGACGACAGGCACGTCAACTGCCTTTCCTCGGAAGCGGTCCGACCGGTCGGCGACGGGGCTCAGACACCGAGCTTCTGCCACTCGGCGAGCCGCTGGAGCTCGAACAGGTCGCCGACCGAGGCGATCGAGCCCTCGATGCCGGTGGTGTCCCCGTCCCGGTAGATCGCCCGGTAGGCGTCGCGCAGCGAGGAGACCGAGGCGCGCAGGCCCTGGTTGGCGTAGATCACCACGGAGACGCCGGCCGCCCGGGCCTCGTCGACGTGCCAGTCGGGGTAGGTGGTGGGCACCACGACCACCGGGACCCGCCCGTCCCAGCCGTCGAGGAAGGCCAGCACCTGGTCCTTGGTGCGCTGCTTGGAGTGGACCAGCACCGCGTCGGCGCCGGAATCGGCGTACGCGCGGCAGCGCTCCAGCGCCTGGTCGACGTCGAGGCCGCTGATCAGCGCCTCGGTGCGGGCGATGACGAAGAAGTCGGAGCTGTGCTGGGCGTTCTTGGCGGTGCGGATCTTGGCCGCGAAGCCGGCGGTGTCCAGCAGGGCCTGGCCGCTGCCGACGAAGCTGTTCATCTTCGGGAACAGCTTGTCCTCGATGCACACGGCGGTGATGCCGGCCCCCTCGAACTCGTGCACCATGTGGGCCACGTTGAGGTTGTCGCCGTAGCCGGTGTCGCAGTCGGCGATCACCGGGATGCTCAGCGCCTTCTGGATGTTGGCCGCGGCCTCCAGGTACTCGCTCATGCTCAGGATGCTGGCGTCGGGCAGGCAGCGGGACGCCGAGACCTCGAAGCTGGAGGACCAGACCGCCTGGAATCCGGCCTCCTGGGCCAGGTAGCCGCTGAGGGCGTGGTGCGCCCCGGCGACGCGGACGATGTCCGAGTCGGCGAGGACGGAGCGGAAGGACGGGTGGTTGGCGCGCAGCACGGCGGGTCTCCTCGTGGGGGCAGCGGGGTTCATGACGGGTCCTGGGCGCGGGACAGCGCCCGGTGGTCGATCTCGCCCTTGCGGGTGAGCGGCAGGACGGTGCGGCGGGTCCAGCTCAGCCGCAGGCCGGGGTGCCCGGGGGCCGTGGCCGGCCCGTCGGGCGGGTCGCCGGGGTCGGAGGCGACGTAGAACACCTGGAGCTCGACGTCCCCGTCGCGCTCGCCGGCGAGCACCGCGCAGCGCCGCACGCCGGGGTGGCGCTGGAGTTCCAGCTCCACCTCCTCCAGGGCCAACCGCTCTCCCCGGTAGAGGAGTTGGCGGTCGACACGGCCGTGGTAGCGGACCTCCCCGGCGTGCAGGGAGACCAGGTCGCCGGTGCGGAAGGCCAGTCCGGTCGGTCCGGCGTCGGGGGTGGTGTCGCGCAGGTAGGCTCCGGTGCGGACGCGGCCGTGGTCGAGGTGCCCCAGGCCCACCGGCGCGCCCTGGACCAGGAGTTCGCCGATCTCGCCGGGCTCGGCGTGCCGCCAGGCGCCGTCCGGTTCCGGCAGCACGGCGGAGAGCACCGCGTTGGGGATCGGACGGCCCCGGGGGACGCGCGCCGCGGACAGGTCGGCGACGCCCACCCGGTGGTGCAGCACGTCGTCCGCGCACTCGACCGGGCCGTTGGCGAACACCGTGGTGACGCCAGGCAGCACGGCGGCGACGCGGGCGGCCAGCGCCGGGCTCAGCTCGCCGCCGGTGGCGACCAGCAGGCGCAGGGCGCCACCGGTCGGCGGGGCGCCACCGGTCGGCGGGGCGCCACCGGGCCCGCCGGGGTTCCTCCCGGCGGTCCGCTCGAAGCGGTCGAGCAGCCAGCCGACGGCGGTGGGCACGAGTTCGACCACGGTGGTGCCGGTGCGGTCCAGGGCTCCGGCCAGCCGGCGGGGGAACGCGGTGTCGGCCTCGTCGACCACCGCCACCGTCGCGCCGACCAGCAGCGGTGCGAGCATCTGCCACACCGCGGTGTCGAACACCTGCGGGGCGCTGTAGGCGACCCGGTCCGCGGCGGTGAGGCCGAGGTCCGTGACCTTCGCCCACAGGTGGTTGACCATGCCGGCGTGGGCCGTCACCGCGCCCTCGGCGCCGCCCGTGAACTCGGCGGTGTGCAGGGCGTACCGCGGCTCGGCGGGGTCGGCCCGCCCGCGGGGGGCCGGCCCGTCGGCCGTCCCGGTGGCGGCGGCGGGCTCCTCGGCCAGTTCGACCAGCCGCAGCGACGCGGGGGGCGGTCCCCCCGGCGCGCCGTGGCGCACCAGCCGGGTGGCACCGCTGTGGTGGGCCACCTCGGCGACGCGTTCGGCGCTCCAGTCGGGGTCGAGCGGGACGTGCACGCAGCCGAGGTCCTCCATCGCCAGGAAGACGGCGATCGCGGTGGCCGAGCGAGGCCCCTGGACCAGCACGGGCTCGCCCGGGGCGCAGCCCGCCGCGCGCAGCGCCGCGCCGTGGCGGCGGGCCTCGGCGTCCAGTCGGGCGTAGTCGACCGCTCTCCCGCCGTCCAGGACGGCGGTGCGCCCGGGGGTCAGGGCGGCCTGCCGGTGGACGCGGCCGACCACGGTCTCGCCCAGGTCGAGCGGCTGCGGGCGGCGCAGCGCCCGGTCGGGGCCGCGCAGCCGGAGCGGGGTGGTCACAGCAGCGGCTCCAGGGCGTGTCGCAGGGTGCCGGGGGTGGCGAAGGTGCCGGGTTCGAGCAGTTCCTCGGGGAACTCGATCCCGTAGTGGTCCTCGATCGCGGTGACCAGCTCGACCACGAGCAGCGAGTCGATGCCGACTTCCACCAGCGGTGTGTCGTCGGTGAGTTCGCAGTCGGCGGCCAGATCGCGACAGTAGGGGCGCAAGAAACGCGTGAACTCGTCGGCGATGGTGATGTCCATGCAAAATCCTTCGTGGTCTAGACAATCAACGCGCGATTCGGGGCGCCGCCCCGATCCACGCGGGCCGCCAGTTCCATAGCGGTGTCGGTGTGTTGGTCGATCGCGTCGAAGATCGACGTCGCCTCCGAGCACAGTTCCAGGGCATCCCGGATAGCATCCGGTGAACCCCCGGAGAATGTTCGAGTGAACAGACGGGACTCGCTGAACCGGAAGCGCAGCGTGGTGACCGTGAGGTCGTGCGCCGGGGCGAACGCGCCCAGGGTGCGGACGCCGGTCGACCCGCCGGGGCTGCTCAGCACCCCGGTGGCTCCCGCGCTCTGCACGTCCACGTGCAGCTGGAGGTAGTCGGCGCCGTCCTCCAGCAGTGCCGCCCTGTACTCGGGCACCGCGCACAGCAGCTCCGGCACGCTCAGCCGGGCGTACCGCGCCGCCCGCCACACCTGCGCCTGCACCCGCCCGACCAGCGCGGACAGCGGCTCGGTCGGATCCACCCGGCAGGGGATCGGACGGTCCATCACGAAGTTGCCGGCCGTCGCCCGCTCCACCGCGTCGCGCCGGGTGGAGACCGGCGTGTGCAGCAGGAAGGCCGAGCGCCCGGAGCGCCGCCACACCGCGACCGCGGTCACCGCGGCGAGCACCGCGAACGGGGTGGCCCGGCAGCTCCGCACCAACGCGCGCAGCCGCCGGTGCGCGGCTCCCCCCGGCAGCTCGCGGTCGACCTGATTGCGCACCCACGCGCTCCGCGGCGCGGTGCGCCGCAGGATTCCGGCGAGCGGCTCCGTCCCGTCCGCGGCCCGCCGCCAGTGGGCTATTTCGGCCGCCGTCTCCCGGTCGCCCGGCGTCCGGGCCCGGGCGATCTCCGGAAAACTCCCGGGGGATTCCACCGGACGCCCTTCGAGAAGGGCGAGAAGATTGTCCGCGAGCAATGAGCCGGAATATCCGTCCGCCACCAGGTGGGCCACTGTTCCGAGTATTTGAAGCGGAGTGCCGTCGTCCTCTTCCAGGACGTCGAATCGCACCCTCCCGGGTCCGAGGTCCACATTGTGCAGCTCGCTGCGGAGGCGGTCGAACTCGCTCTCGACCCCACCTCCGGCGACTTTCCTCGACACGGTCCCGACGGGCTCGTCGGAGATCGTCTGAAGGAAGTTCGACCGGCCGACGGAACGGCTGCGAAGGCCGTCATGTCCGCTGGTCAGCGCCTCGATCGCGGCCAGGACGGCAGCCCCGGTGGCACCTGCGGGGACGGCGGCCCCGAAACTCACATTATGAAATATCCCGGGCCCGAAGATCCCTTCGAGAAACAGCATGCTGCGCTGTTCAGCGGTCAGCGGGAATGCATCCACACGAGCACCTCCTTCTCACGCGGAGAACACCGGTAGGCATGGTCGGACAAGGAACGGTGATCAGGCGCGGCAACGGAACACCCTTGTCCGCCTATCCGCCGGACACCTATACTCTGAGCCGCTCCGCGCTCCATTCTTGGGCGGTGATCCTTCGCAACACAACGCCGCTCGCATGGCATGGAAGTGCAGGGACAGAAGTGGACAGTCACCTGAAGAGGGGGATCTTCGATGACAGCATCACCTATCACGAGAGCGTCAACGGAAGGGCACGAGGACCTGTCGCGCGCGGTCTACCTGCACTTCCTGGTCCGCGAGGGCAGCGACGTCCACACCGTGCGCCGGGCGCTCGGCCTGTCGGCGGCCGAGGCCGAGGCCGCGGTGGCCGCCCTGCTGGAACTGCGGCTGCTGCGCCCGGTCGGCGCGCACGGCGTCCTGGTGCCGGCGTCCCCGCAGTCCGCGGCCTCGGACCTGATCGAACCGTGGCAGCTGGAGGTCCAGGAACGCCAGCAGCGGATGGCCGCGGTGGGCGACCGCATCCGCAGCTACGTCGGCACCTACGTCGACTTCCTGCACGGGCACACCCCCGCCGGGTCCAGCTTCCTGGTCGACGACCTCGGCTCGCTGGCCCACCGGCTGCGCGAGGCCGCCCACGCCTGCCGCAAGGAACTGCTGATCCTGCGCCCGGCCGACACGGCGACCGACCCGCACGACCTGCTCACGGACACCGAGGACACCGTGCTCGCCGACCTCGACGCCGGGGTGGAACTGCGGGTCCTCACCCAGCACGCCGCCAAGTCCAGCCCCGCCGTCCGCTCCAGGCTGCACCGGCTGCACCGGGCCGGTGCCGAGATCCGCACCACCGCCGACGTGCCGGTGCGCCTGCTGCTCTTCGACCGCGAACTCGCCGTCCTGCCGGCCGAACCCGACGAGCGGGCACCCGCCACCGTGGTCACCGACGCCCGGATCGCGGCCTTCCTCGGCACCCTGCACGACCGCATGTGGGACACCGCGGCCCCCTTCGTCCAGCGCACCGACGAGAGCGCGCCCCGGCTGGACGCCGGCGACCTGCGCACGAGCATCCTCGAACTGCTCTCGGCCGGGCACTCCGACGACGCCATCGCCCGGATGCTCTCCATCTCCCTGCGCACCTGCCGCCGGCACGTCTCCGAACTGCTCGCCACCCTCAACTCCCGCACCCGGTTCCAGGCCGGAGCCGAAGCCGTCCGCCTCGGCCTGGTCGCGGCCTCCTGAACGGGCACCGGCGGCTGACCAGGCGTCAGTTCCCATCCCCGGCAGGCCTCCTGGCGCCGCACCGGCCCGAAAGGGCGCGCCCTCCGCCGCCGGGGTGCCGGCAGCACCCCGTCCTTTGACCCGCCGAACGAGAAACGGACCCTTCATGGCCGCCAGCGTCCACGAACCCGCCGACAGAACCGCCGCCCCGCTGTGGACCCGGGACTTCCGCTACTACTTCACCGCCCGGCTCGTCTCCCTGCTCGGCGACGCGATGCTCCCGGTCGCCCTGATGTACGGCGTGGTCTCGCTCGGCTACGGCGCTTCCGGGGTCGGCTACGTGCTCGCCTCGCAGATGCTCCCGCTGGCGGTGTTCGTGCTCTTCGGCGGTGTGCTCGCCGACCGCTTCACCCCTCGCCGGATGATGATGGGCGCCGACGCGGTCAGGCTGGTCGTCCAGGGGTGCGCCGCCACCGCCTTCGCCGTCGGGCACCCGCCGCTCTGGCTGCTGATGGGCCTGGCCGCGCTCAGCGGCACCGCCACCGCGGCCTTCCAGCCCGGCGTCGCCAGCGTCGTCCCGCAGGTGGCCTCCGACCTCCAGCGGGCCAACGCCACGCTCCGGATCGCCGAGGCGATCGCCACCATGGGCGGACCGACCCTGGCCGCGCTGCTGCTGGCGGTCGGCGACGTGGCCACCGTGCTGGCCCTGGACGCCGGGACCTTCGCGGTCAGCGGACTGTGCCTGCTGATGCTGCGGCTGGCGGCCGTACCGCGACCGGCCCGGAAGGCGTCGACCTGGCGCAACCTCGTCGAGGGCTGGCAGGAGTTCCGGTCCCGGACCTGGCTGTGCGTGGTGATCGGGGTCTGGATCGTCAACGGCCTCACCACCTTCGGCCCCATCCGGCCGGTCACCACCGTGCTGGTGACCGGCGCGTACGGCTCGGCCGGCCTCGGCGTGGTCTGGACGGCCTTCGGCGCGGGCAACGTCCTGGGCGGCCTGATCGGCGTCAGGCTGCGCCCGCCCCGGCCCCTCGCCGCCGGGGCGACGGCGATGCTGGTGTGGGCGCTGATGCCGCTGTCGAACGCGCTGGCGCTGCCGCTCTGGAGCCGGGCCGCCTGCTTCGTGGTGGGCGGCGCGGCCTGGGCCTTCTGGAGCGTCATGTGGGCGACCAGCGTCCAGACGCACGTTCCGGGCGAGGTGCTCAACCGGGTCTACGCCTACGACGTGGCCGGCTCGCTGATCGCCTTCCCCGCGGGCCAGGCGCTGGCCGGCCCGATCAGCGAACTGCTCGGGGCCCGTACGGCGCAGGGCACCTCCGCCGTCATCGCCGGCGTCAGCTTCGTCGTCCTGCTCCTGGTCCCGGCCGTCCGCACCCTGCCCCGGGCGGAACGCCCCCGGCCCGCCGCCGCACCGCGGCCGGAACCCGCCGACAACCACTAGCGGAGCGGCCCCGTGGCAGCCCCGGCCGGCCGGCGCCCGGCCGGGAGTGCGAGTCGGTCGCCGATGGCGTCGCCGACGCCGTGCGAGCGGTCACCATCGGGCCTCTTCGTGCGGTTCAGGCCTGGTGGCGGTCGTGGGCGCGGTGGGTGAGGCCCCCCAGGAGCACGGTCAGGAGGCGGGCCAGTTCCTTCTGTTCCGGTGGCGTCAGGACCTCGATGATGCCCTGTTCGTCGTTCAGCAGGCCGTCGACGGCGTGGTCCACGGCGCGGTGGCCCTCGGGGGTCAGCTCCACGGGCACGGTGCGCGTGCCGGGGTGCGCGGCCAGTCTGCGCACGAGTCCCTGCCGCTGGGCTCGATCGACTCGCTGGGTCACCGCTCCGGGTGTGATCAGGCAGCGGGCGGCGAGCTCGCGGGTGGAGAGGCGGTAGGGCTGACCGGAGCGGCGCAGGGTGCTGAGCAGGTCGAGGGTGGCGGCGTCCATGTCGACCTCGCTGAGGGCGCGGCGGCGTTCGTCGTCGAGGAGCTTCGAGGCATGGCGGATGCGGGTGAGGATGCCGATCGAGTCGACGGGCAGCCCGGGCTTCTCGCGCTGCCAGGCCCGGGAGATCTCCTCGGCGCGATCGACGGGGGGGCGGTCCGGCGTGGTCATGCTGGTAGTGTCCCACATGCATTTAGGTCTAAACGAGGAGTGGGGATGCGACAGGTCGTCGTCACCGGTGGTGGCACCGGGATCGGCCGGGCAGTGGCCGAAGTCTTCGCCGCGCGGGGGGACCGGGTGGTCGTCACCGGCCGTCGCAAGGACGTGCTGGAGGAGACCGCCGCCCGGCTGGGCCCCCAAGTGCGCGCGGTCGCCTTCGACGCGAGCGACCCCGCGCAGGTCCAGGCGGCACTCGACGCCTTGCCGAGCGAGGTGGACGTGCTGGTCAACAATGCCGGGGGCAACACCGACATCGGCGCCGAGCCGCCGGTCGGGCTGGTCGGCGTCGCTGCGGCGTGGCGTGCCAACCTCGACGCCAACGTGCTCTCGGCGGTCCTGGTCACCACCGCGCTGCAGCCGCGGCTGGCCTCCGGCGGCACCGTGGTCAACATCGGTTCCATCGCGGCCCACCGGGGTGGATCCGGCTCCTACGGCGCCGCCAAGGCCGCCGTCGAGGCGTGGAACCTCACCCTGGCGCAGGAGCTCGGCGAGCGCCGGATCACGGCCAACGTCATCGCCCCGGGCTACGTCGAGGCCACCGACTTCTTCCGCGGCGGTATGACGCCGCAGCGCCGCGCCACGCTGCTCGCCCAGACGGCCAACGGCCGGGTCGGCACACCGGCCGACATCGCCGAGACCGTGCTGTTCCTCGCCTCACCGGCCGCACGGCACATCACCGGACAGACCCTGCACGTCAACGGTGGTGCCCTGGCCGGACGCTGAACGCCGAGCCGCTGCCGCCGCAGCCGCGAGGGGAGCTGCTCGGGCCGCCGCCGTCGCCGCGAAGCAGCGGGGGCGTCCGATGCCGAGTCGGTCGACGACGTCGCGTTCCGCCGCTCCGGCGCGGACTTCACCCTGCCCCGCCACCACCTTCTGCGACAACCTCCAGGACTACTGCGGGGCCATGTCGTAGGTCACCCACATGGTCCGGGTGGCGACCTGGTCGTACTTGGAGCGGGCCCGGTGGTTGTCGTCGGCGGTGATCCACCGGACCACGCTCCAGCCGCGTTCGGCCGCGATCTCGCGCAGTCGGGCCAGCAGGGCGTCCGCGGCGCCGGTGCCCCGGGCGTCCGGGGAGACGAACAGGTCGTCGAGGAAGCAGCCGGTGCTCGCCGCCAGCGGGCGGGCGTAGGGGCGGTAGTGGGCCAGGCCGACCGGGCGGCCGTCGGCGTCCTCGGCCAGCAGGGCGTTCACCTCGTGGTCCGGGTCCTGGATCCAGGACCACACCAGGGCGGCGGCCTCCTCGGTCTGCTCGACCCGGTAGAACTCGGCGTAGCCCCGGTAGAGGGCGCGCCACTCGGCGAAGTCCCCGGGGGCGGCCGGGCGGACGGTCGGCAGGGGGCGGGCGGGGACGGCTGACGTCATGACGACTCCAGGGGCGGACGGGGCCGGGGTGGCCGGCTGCGGCCACGGCTGTGGCTGCGGACGGGAGGAGATCATGCTGGACGGGCCGTCAGGGGGATCCACCGGGGGGCCGGAGCGGGGTACGGCCGTGCTCCGTCGCGGGCGGGCGGGCCTGCGGACGGATGGCGGGCCCGGAGGTCAAGGGTCGGGCGGGGGTCGGGCGAGGGGTTGCGCAAGGGGGGGACGAGGGGGTGGGCAAGGGTGAACGCAAGGGGTGTCGGCGGGGCCCGGGAACGCGGAAGCCCCCGACCGGGCGCCGCCGGGTGGGGCCGGGGCGTGGTCGGGGGCTTCGCGTACGGCGGTGGTGCGGTGGTGCTGTGGTGCGGTGCTCCGGTGGTGGTCCGGGTGGCCGGGCCGGGCGGCCCTCCCCCACAGGGGGCCGCCCGGCCGGTCACCCGGGTCCGCCGGGTACGACGGGTGGTGGGGGAGCTCAGCAGGCGCCGAGGTCGTCCCAGACGCCCCACTGGCCGGTGCTGCCGGGCTGCTCGCCCTGGGTCCACCACTTGGCGCGCCAGTTGTGGCCCGCGTAGGAGACGGTCTCGCCGCCGTTGTAGGCCGCGGTCGCGTTCCAGGCGGTGGCCTTGCAGGTGCCGGTGCCGCCGGTGGTGCCACCGGTGGTGGTGCCACCCGTGGTCCCGCCGGTGGTGCCGCCGGTCGTCCCGCCGGTGGTGCCACCCGTGGTGCCGCCGGTGGTGCCACCCGTGGTCCCGCCCGTGGTCCCGCCGGTGCCGCCGATGTTGACGTCGATGCAGGAGTAGAACGCGTTCGCGGTGTCCGAGACGTTCCACACCGCGAGGACCTTCTGGCGGCCGGTGAAGCTGCCGAAGTTCACGGTCTGGCTGAGGTCGGCCGGCGGCTGGGCGTTGTTGCCCGGGAACGTGGCGATCAGCTTGCTGCCGATGTAGTACTGCCAGTTCGAGGTGGAGTGCCGGGCGGTGAAGTGCCAGGTGAAGGTCTGGACGGAGGACACGTTGGTGACCTTCCAGCCCAGGTTGTCGTTGTCCAGCTCGGCGTACTCGGCGTGGCCGGCGGAGCAGCTGGTCAGGCCCTTGGGGCCCTCGACGCTCTGCGGTTCGTACTTGATCTGGCCACAGCTGACGACGTTGTTGGCGCACTGGTCCTGGCGGCTCGCCGGGTTGGTGACCCAGCCGTGCGCGCTGGCGGTGCCCGCCGTCATGGTCAGGCCGAGCAGGGGGGCGACCAGCGCGCCGACGACGGCGGTCACCTTTCTCTTGGTCTGCATGTGGGGTGCCTTCCTGATGTGGGGGTTCAGGTCCGCCCGGGCCGTCGGGGCAGGGAGGGGGCCGTCGTGGCGCGGTGGGGCGGACACGAGCGGGACTCCTCCGTGCGACCGGTGCGACAGGTCGGGAGACGGCCATAGGTCTAGACCGGATACTGAGGGAGACGATAGCGGCGTACGGAACGCGGTCAAGTGGTTGAGCGAAATGTCCGCTCGGGCTGCGCGCCGCGCACCGGGGACCTGACCGAACGTCACCGGGCCCGTGCCGAAATGCGCGTGGGTGTGCGCATTCCGACCGGACGACGCCAGATGGACACCCGTCCCACGATGTGGACGCCCGCCGACCCCGACCGGCCCGGACGTGGTAGCTTCCGGCGCATGTCGCAGCACGTATTCCTCACCACCCGGGGTCACATCGACCTTCTCCGGGTGTGTTCCGCTGCCTGTCGCCGCACCTGAGCGCCTGCCTGTCGCCGCGCCTGAGCGCCGCACCCTCCCGCCCCCGCCCGTAGGCCGCCGCCTCCCCGCGTCCGCAGGCCGGTACGCCCGCCTGCGGTGCCGCCGGTACGCCCCCGCCGCCGCGCCCGCCCCCGCACCGCCCGTACCCCGTCCGCTCCGTGCACCGGCGCGGCCGTACGCGGCACGGCCGCACGGGGACCGACGGGACGGACGGGCCGCGCCGCACCCGCCCCCCTGCCCCGGCCACCTCCGGAGAAGAGGACCCCCGTGTCTCCCCGCACCCCCGAGTTCCACTGGTTCCTGCCCACCGGCGGCGACGGCCGCGACCCCGGCGGCGTCACCGCCGTGCAGGGCCGCACCGGCTCCGCGACCCGCCGGCCCGCCGACGTCGGCTACCTGGCCCAGGTCGCCCAGGCCGCCGAGCAGGCCGGGTTCGGCGCGCTGCTCGCCCCCGTCGGCCTCGGCTGCGTCGACCCGTGGATCCTCGCCTCCGCGCTCACCCGGCACACCAGCCGGATCGGCTTCCTGGTCGCCTTCCGGGCCGGCTTCGCCAGCCCCACCCTGCTCGCCCAACAGGCCGACACCTTCCGCCGGTTGGCCGGCGGCCGACTCCGGCTGAACGTGGTCACCGGCGGCGACCCCGCCGAACAGCGCGCCTACGGCGACCACCTGGCCCACGACGAGCGCTACGCCCGCACCGACGAGGTGATGGCCACGCTGCGCGACCTGCTCGACGGCGAGCGCGTCGACCGGCGGGGCACCCACCTGCACCTCGACGCCGCCCAGCTCGTCGACCCCGCCGTCGAGCACCCCGTCCCGCTGTACTTCGGCGGCGCCTCGCCCGCCGCCGAACAGGTCGCCGCCCGCCGCGCCGACGTCCAACTCCTGTGGGGCGAACCGCCGGCGGCGATCGGCGAACGGATCACCCGGCTGCGCGCCATCGCCGCCGACCTGGGCCGCACGCTGCGCTACGGGCTGCGGCTGCACGTCATCACCCGTGACAGCTCCGCACAGGCCTGGGCCGAGGCCGACCGGATCCTGGCCGGCCTCGACCCGGAGGCCGTCCGCGCCAGCCAGGCCCGGTTCGCCGCGATGGACTCCACCGGCCAGGCCCGGATGGCCGCCCTGCACGGCGGCGGCACCGCCACCGCCCGCGACCTGCTGGTCGCCCCCAACCTGTGGGCCGGCATCGGCCTGGTCCGGGAGGGCGCCGGCACCGCGCTGGTCGGCTCGCACGACGAGGTCGCCGCCCGGCTCGCCGAGTACCGGGCGCTGGGCGTCGACGAGTTCGTCCTCTCCGGCTACCCGCACCTGGAGGAGGCGTACCGGGTCGGCGAGGAGGTCGTCCCCCGGGTCCGCGCGCTCGTCGCCCAGCAGGACGCCCAGCAGGACGCCGAGCGGGACGCCCGGCAGGACGCCCGGCAGGACGCCGTGCGGGGTGCGGTGTGAGCGCGGCGGGCACGGCCGCGGCCGCGGCCGGGAGCGCCCAGGGCGCGCGCCCGCACGCCCGCAAGCGCCTCGCCGAAGCGCTGCGCTGGACGGCCCTGCGCCTGCTGGCGCTCGCCGCGCTGCTGGCCGGCTGGCAGGTCGTCGTGCAACTCGAGGTCTGGCCGCGGGCGTTGGTGCCCTCGCCGGGCGAGGTGTGGCACCAGTTCGTGCTGGCCTCCACCGTGCACGACGGCGTCCGCGGCTACAGCGGCCACCTGCTCGGCGAGCACCTCGCCGCGAGCCTGCGCCGGATCGCCCAGGGCACCGGCTGGGCCGTCCTGTTCGGCACCGCGCTCGGCCTGGCGATCGGCACCCTGCGCCCCGTCGCGGTGGTGCTGGAACCCGCCGTCACCTTCCTGCGCACCCTGCCGCCGCTGGCCTACCTGAGCCTGCTGGTGATCTGGTTCGGCATCGACGAGTCGCCCAAGGTCTGGCTGCTGCTGATCGCCGCGCTGCCGCCGGTCGCCGCCGCCACCGCGGCCGCCGTCCGGAACGTGCCCGGCGACCTGCTGGAGGCCGCCCGGGCGCTCGGCGCGGGCCGCTGGTCGCTGCTCGGCGGCGTGGTGCTGCCCGCCGCGCTGCCGGAGATCCTCACCGGCGTGCGGATCGCCGTCGGCGTCGCCTACACCTCGGTGGTGGCCGCCGAGACCATCAACGGCGTGCCCGGCATCGGCGGCATGATCCGCGACGCCCAGCGCTACAACCAGACCGCCGTCGTGCTCGCCGGGATCATCACCATCGGCCTGTCCGGCATCGTCCTGGACGGCCTGCTGAAGGCCGTCGAACGGGTCGCCGTGCCCTGGCGCGGCCGCGCCTGACGTCCCACCCACCCACATCGCCGACAAGGGAGTCCACCGTGAACCGCCGTACCTTCCAGCGCGCCGCCACCGCCGCCGCTGCCGCCGTCCTGCTCACCGCCACCGCCACCGCCTGCTCCAGTTCCGGATCCGGCAGCTCCGACGGCAAGGGCAGAACCACCGTCCGGATCGCCTACCAGGAGATACCCAACGCCGACCTGGTGGTGAAGGAGCAGCGGCTGCTGGAGAAGGCGCTGCCCGACGCCGACGTCAAGTGGGTGAAGTTCGACTCCGGCGGCGACGTCAACACCGCCGTGCTGGCCGGCTCGGTCGACCTCGGACTGGCCGGCTCCAGCCCCGTCACCAAGGGCCTGTCCGCGCCGCTGAACATCCCGTACAAGGTGCTCTGGGTGCACGACCTGATCGGCGAGAACGAGGCGCTGGTCGCCCGCGGCGGCATCACCTCGGTCGAGCAGCTGGTGGGCAAGAAGGTCGCCACCCCGTTCGGCTCCACCTCGCACTACTCGCTGCTCGCCGCCCTCCAGGCCGCCGGGGTCGACCCGGCGAAGGTCAACGTCATCGACCTCCAGCCGCAGGACGCGCTGGCCGCCTGGAAGCGCGGCGACATCGACGCCGCCTACACCTGGACGCCCACCCTCACCGAGCTGGAGAAGGACGGCAAGGTGCTGGTGACCAGCCGGCAGCTCGCCGAGCAGGGCAAGCGCACCGCCGACCTCGGCGTGGTCACCGACGCCTTCGCCCAGGCCCATCCCGAGATCGTCACCGCCTGGCTTAAGGCCGAGGACCAGGCCGTCAGGCTCGCCAAGGACAACCCCGAGCAGGCCGCCGCCTCGATCGCCAAGCAGCTGAACCTCAGCCCCGCCGACGCGCTCGCCCAGCTCAAGCAGCTCGTCCTGCTCACCGCCGCCGAGCAGGCCGGCCCCGAGTACCTGGGCAAGCCCGGCGCGCCCGGCAAGCTGGCCGACAACCTGCACGACGCCGCGGTGTTCCTGAAGGGCCAGCAGAAGGTCGACGCGGTGCCCGACGCCTCGGTGTTCGCCAAGGCGCTGGCCGTCGAGGAGCTGGCCCGTGTCAGCGGCTGACGCCGCGCCGGCCGCCGACGCCGGGCCGGCCGCCGACGCCGCGCCAGCTGCCGGCGTCGCCGAACGGGCCGCCGCGGCCGTCGAGTTGACCGGCGTGACGGTCCGCTACCAGGGGCGCGGCAAGGCGGCGGTCACCGCCGTCTCGGACGTCTCGCTGACCGTCGCGGAGGGCGAGTTCACCGTCCTGGTCGGCCCGTCCGGCTGCGGCAAGACCACCCTGCTGCGGGTGGTCGCCGGGTTCGAGCGGGCCGTCGAGGGCGGGGCGGCGGTGCACGGCGCGCCGCCCCGGCCCGGGCACGGCACCGGGCTGGTGTTCCAGCAGCCGAGGCTGTTCCCGTGGCGGACCGTCGGCGGCAACCTGGCCTTCGCGCTCGCCCGGCACGGCCTGCCCCGGGCCGAACGAGCCGCCCGCACCGCCGAGTTGCTCGACCTGGTCGGCCTGTCCGGCTACGCCGGACGGCGCACCTGGGAGCTCTCCGGCGGCCAGCAGCAGCGGGTCGCGATCGCCCGCGCGCTGGCCGGCCGCCCCCGGCTGCTGCTGCTCGACGAGCCGTTCGCCGCGCTCGACGCCCTGACCCGCGAACGCCTCCAGGAGGAGCTGCGCACCCTCACCGCCGAGGCCGGCACCGCCGTCCTGTTCGTCACCCACTCGGTGGACGAGGCGGTGCTGCTCGGCTCCCGGGTCCTGGTGATGGCCGCGAACCCCGGCCGGGTGGTCGCCGACCTGCCCGTCGACCTGCCGCGCGACGCCGCCACCGACCCGGCCGCGCTGCGCGGCACCGCCGAGTTCGCCCGGCTGCGCGGCGAGCTGTCCCGCACCCTGCGGGAGGCCGCCGCGTCCGACTGACGGACCGTCATGGCATGCTCCCTCCTCGACGGTTCCCGCCGCGCCCGCCCGGCCGTCCGCAGGCTTGCCGGGCGGGCGCGGCGGGAAGGACACGGCCGGGGGCCTGCGGGGGCGGGCCGGGAACGGGGGAGCGCCGATGGCACGCACACGGATCCGCGGAGCGTGGCGGAACGCCCTGGTGGGCCTGGCCGCCTGGTGGCTGTGGCTGCCGCTGCTGGCCTTCCTGGTCTGGTTCGTCAAGCACGTCGTGTTCGGCGGCTTCGGCCAGCAGGACCAGAGCTACCGGCTGCTGGTCCTGCGCCAGTTCTTCCCGCACGGCGGCCTGCCGGACGCCGCGCCGCTGTTCTGGATCTGCGCGGCGGTCGGCTTCGCGGTCAGCTGGTTCGCGGTCGCGTACGTCGCCGAGGAGAGCGGCGTCGGCCACCGCGACCGGCGGACCCGGCTGGTGACGGCCGTCCTGGTGCTCGCGGTGGCCGGCTCGCTGCTGCGGGCCGGCACCGGCATGTGGGACGACGACAAGGACGCCGGCCGGTTCTACGCCCGCTCCACCGTGCTGGACGTCCCGGCCGGCGGCGCGGCCACCCCGCGCTCGGTGCTGCCCGTCACCGAGCACAGCCGCCCCGGCGACGGGCGGCGCTGCGACCTGGTCGGCACCTCGGACGTCCCCGCCTGCGTGAAGACCGCCCCGATGCCGGACTTCGACTTCGAGGCCCGCACCGCCTCGTACGCGGCCGCCACCAAGGCGCTCACCGACAGCGCCGGCCTCACCTCCGGCGTCCACCTGCTCGGCCACAGCCTGCACTACCTGCCCGGCACCGCCGACGGCGCCGGCTCCTGGACGGCCGTGCTGGACGGCTCCGGCGAGCAGCCGATGGAGGGCGTCGCGGTCTGGGACGGCAGCTCCAACTCGGTGACCGGTTGCGCCTTCCGCGGCGACCACGCCTTCGGGCGGGCGTTCGGCGGCACCGGCGCGGTCAGCCTGCGCAACCTGCTCGCCCAGCGCTTCCCCGACCTGGTCTACAGCGACCAGGACGTCTGGGGCTACTGCGACGGCCCCGACCCGCGCACCGCGCGGCCCGTCGTCGTGATCTCGGTCGCCCGGCAGACCGCCTGGAAGCAGCGCACCGTCCTCGCCCCGGCCGGCGTCCTCGTCCTCAAGGGCTCCGCCGACGGCCGCCCCGACGTCACCTACCGGCCGGTCCTCGCCCCCGGCGACCTGCCCGGCGCGGTCTACCCCGCCTCGGTGGTCCGCGCGCAGATCCACGAGGTCCAGTGGCTCGGCGGCCGCGGCGCCAAGGACGACCGGGGCTTCGGCTACGACCACACCTCGGCCGCCGCCAACGCCACCAACCCCGGCGAGTTCCTGCTCCGCTCCAAGGCCGACGGCCACCTCTACTACGTCACCCCGCTGGTCCCCCGGGAGAGCTCCTCGCAACTGGTGGTCGCCTTCGCCGTCCTGCAGGCCGACCGGGTCGGCGACGGCCTCAACGACCTGCACGTGTACGTCCGCGCCGACGACGCCCCGTCCGTCAACCTGGACGTGCTGGCCAGCCGGATGGTCTCCTACATGGCCCAGCAGACCTCCGTCACGATCAGCGTCGGCCAGGGCGGCGCGCTCCAGGAGATCGTCCCGTTCGGCCACGACATGTGGCGCGGCTTCGTCGACTTCAACGGGCAGACCCAGGACTACATCGACCTCTCCGGCGACGCCACCGTCACCCCCAACCTGGTCTCGCTGAAGGGCCCGATCACCCCGCCCGGCGCCCAGCAGCCCCCGGCACCCGCGCCCCGACCCTCCGGCCCGCCGGCCGCCGGCTGCGGCGGCGACCCGGCGCAGCTGAGCGACCGGCAGCTGGCCGACTGCGTCGCGGAACTGTCCCGGGTGCTACAGGGCCGCCTGCCGTCCTGAACCCCCGCGCGGGGGCGGCCCGCCGCGTGCGGGCGGTGGGGCTCAGTCGGTGCCGAGGTGGATCTCGGCGCCGTCCGGCAGGTCGAAGACCTTCTGCGCGATCGGGCCGCGGATGCGCATGGCGGCGGCCGCGTCCCGGGCGACCAGGTTGTCGAAGTCGTAGCTGCCGCCCATGACGAAGAACTGGAGCGGCAGCAGCCGCTCGTCCGGTTCCAGCGGGCCGTTCGCCTTCTGGTAGGCGTGCGCGAAGGAGTTGATGCCGTTGACGTCCGGGTCGGCCAGCAGCCAGGCGGCCCACTCCTCCAGGCTGGTGCCGAGCGAGACCAGGTCGGCGGTCTCCGGCTCGAAGGTCACCACCTCCTCGCCGCCGACGATGCCGAACTGGGTGCCGAACAGGTCCTGGCCGAAGCAGAACAGGTCGTCGGCCAGGTCGCCGTAGGTGGACTTCCAGACCTCGTCGGTGTTCCAGGACAGCATGTCCGGGCCCAGGCCCTCCTCGCCGACCCGGAAGACCTGCACGCCGCCGTTGAACAGGAAGAAGCCGTTCATGCGCGTGATGAGCCGGCCGAGCTCCACCAGCGGGCCGCCGGGGACGCCGAAGTCGAGCTCGATGTTCGGTCCCATCGGGCCCCGGGCGCGGCCGAGCAGCTGGTCGAGGGCGCTCTGCGTCATGCGTTCTTCTCCGCTTCAGGGCCGATCGGCCGGGTCAGGTAGTGCTCTCGCACCCGGTCGGTGGTGACCAGGCGGAGGGTCGGCTGCAGGACCGCCGCGGTCGGGACGGCGTCCCAGCCCATGTACGGCCACCACTGGCGGTGCGCCGCGAGCAGCATTCTCTCACCTGCCGCGAGGTCGCCCTCGACGGCGTAGCAGCCGGCCAGCCAGGTGGTCACGGCGAAGTCGTCCGGTGCCTCGCCGGAGGCCGTGGCGGCGGCCCGGGCCCGGGGGGCGTCGTTGGTCTGCATCAGCAGCTGCCAGAACCGGTGCTTCTCCTTGGCGTCCAGCGAACCGTACGGGCGGTCGAGCAGCTCGGCGCCGGCCTCGCCCTCCGCCGGCAGCACCGGGCCGTCCCAGTCGGCGAAGCCGGGCAGCATCTCGACCGGGGGGTGCTGCCCGACGGCGTCCGCCAGCCAGAGCAGCTGCCCGTGCAGCACCCGCCCGTCCGGCACCCGCTCCGCCGCCGCCCGCAGCCGGGGGGCGGCGGGCAGGCCGGCGTGCGCCTCGGCCGCGAGGAAGGCCTCGTCGAACGGCATGTCCTGGTCGCACAGGCCGCCGCCGAGCGGCCCGTCCCGGGAGATCAGGTCGGCGGCCAGCTCGGCGGCCTCGGCGAAGCGGTCCTGCCAGAACAGGACCTGGATCGCGGCCGCCGCCGCCTCCCACGCCTGCTCGCGGGAGCCGTCCGGACCGGTCGCCAGCCCGACCAGGTCGGGCAGGACCTCCCGGAAGCGGCCCTGACGGGCCCGCGAGACGAGCTGCTCGGCGGAATTCACCTGGTGCCACTCCTTGCGTGCGCTGAACGGTCCTAGGAACCCGCCGGACGGTCCCCGGCGGCCTAGATGATTCTTATTCTGACCCTGGCCCCGTTCGGTAGTCCGCCCACCGCGCTGCCCATGCTGGAGCCGGACCCCCGGTTGTCGCTGAGCGGGATGTACTTCACGCTCGCGCCCGTGCCGCCCTCCTTGTACATGGCGGGCGGGTACTCGTCGCGGTCGTCCGGCGGCCGGGTGGCGATGCCGCGCAGCGAGTTCTCCCGGTTGGTCTTCTCCGCGGTCCGGTCGATGGTCAGCACCGAGGGCTTCGGCGCCTGGCGCCGACGGGAGGCCCCGCCGCGCCAGACCGTCCCGCTCTGGGCCTCCTCGATGTGCTTGGCCGACTCGGGGAACCGGGAGCGGGGGACCAGCATCTCCGCGTCGTACTCGCCCTTGACGCCGAAGTGGCCGGCGATCCTGGTCCGGGCCTCCGCCTGCCGCTTGATCCGGGCCCGCGCGCCCCGGCCGACCGTGCCCTCGTTCTTGCCGATCTGCTGGGCGAGCTTGATGATCTCGCGCTGGTGCGCCAGGTCCGCGTCGACGATGTGCTTGACGACCTTCTCGGTGCCGTGGCCGGCCTGCTTGTACATGTCGGCGACGGCGCGGCCGGCCTCCTTGCTCAGCTTCATGCCGATCTTCTCGGCGGCCTCTTCCAGGGCCTTGGCGATGGGATGGCTCAACTGAACGACACTCCCGAGGTCGCGGTGGCGAACGAGTTGACGTGGCCGACGACCCGTTCCGAGTGGTCGTGCAGGGCGGCGGACAGTCGCAGCAGCTCGTCGGGGTTGATCTGGAAGTTGCCGCTGCCGCCGCCGCTGCCGCCGCCGCTGGGCGCGATGCCGTCGAGCGCGGCCTGGACGCCCTTGAAGACCAGCCCGCTCAGCGCCCGCTCGACGACGCCCTCCAGCGGTTCGACGGCCCGGGAGACCAGCTCGCCGATGATCTGCTGCTCGACCTCCTGCAGGATCGCGTTGACGACCCGCTTGGTGACCTCGATCAGCGCGGCCTCGGCGGCCGCCGAGGCGCCGAGGGTGACCACCGCCGTGGCCGCGGCGGCCGCCAGCTCGGCGGCGGCGATCCCCAACTGCGTGATGACCGCCAGCTTCGCGGCGACGATGGCGTCCGCCGCGACGTCGAGGACGGTGGCGACCACACCGCAGATCTGGACGATCTCGTCCATGTGGTCGTTCGACATCGTGTTCCAGCGCTCGACCAACTGCCCGTAGGAGTCGGCCTGGTAGTGCTCGGCCATCTGCCGGATGATCGCCGAGGCGGTCTCGTGGGTGCCGTCGATGTCGGCGGCGAACTTGCGGACGTGGCCGGCGAACTCGCGGACACTGTCCTCGTTGACCTGTGGCCAGTTGAAGCCGAGCAGGTCCATCACCCAGACCAGCTCGTCGGGCAGCTCGATCGCCACAGTCCAGTCCCCCCGCGGGCTCGTTGTCGTGACAAAGGCTCAAATAGCCTAGCGCGACCCGGCCGCGGGGCAAGGGCCGGGGCACGGATCAGGACCCGGCCCGCTCCTCGGGGTCCGCCGCCGCCCGGTCGTGGCGGGGCCGGCGCAGGGCGGCCGGGGCGAGGGCGGGGGAGCGCCAGGCGCCGTCCGGCGGGTAGAGGTCGGTGCCGGGCGGGACGATCGCGTCGATCCGGTCCAGGACGTCGTCGTCCAGGGTGAGCGTCGCGCCCCCGAGCAGGCCGTCGAGCTGCTCGACCGTCCGGGGGCCGAGGATCACCGAGGTGACCGCCGGGTGGGCGAGCGGGAAGGCGACGGCGAGTTCGGGCAGCGTGCAGCCGATCTCGTCGGCCAGCGCGACCAGCTGCTCGACGGCGTCGAGCTTGCGGACGTTCTCGGGCAGCGCCGGGTCGAAGCGGTGCGGGGTCAGCGCGGCCCGGCCGCTGCCCAGGTCGACCGCCCCGCCCCGGCGGTAGCGGCCGGACAGGAAGCCGGAGGCGAGCGGCGCCCAGGTCAGCACGCCCATCCCGTACCGGCGGGCGACCGGCAGCACCGTGGCCTCCACGCCCCGGGCCAGCAGCGAGTACGGCGGCTGCTCGGTCCGGAACCGGGGCAGCGCGCGGCGCTCGGCCGTCCAGTGCGCCTCGACGAGCTCCGCGGGGGGGAAGGTCGAGCAGCCGAACGCCCGGACCTTGCCCTGCCGGACGAGGTCGTCGAGCACCGACAGGGTCTCCTCGACGTCCGTGCGGTGGTCGGGCCGGTGCACCTGGTACAGGTCGATCCAGTCGGTGCGCAGCCGCCGCAGGCTGTCCTCCACCGCGCGCAGGATCCACCGCCGCGAGTTGCCGCCCCGGTTCGGCCCCGCGCCCATCGGGAAGTGCACCTTGGTGGCCAGCACCACGTCGTCGCGCCGCCCCTGCAGCGCCTTGCCGACGATCTCCTCCGACTCGCCCGCCGAGTACATGTCGGCGGTGTCGACGAAGTTGATCCCGGCGTCCAGCGCGCGGTGCACCAGCCGCACGCCCTCGCCGTGGTCCGGGTTGCCCACCGAGCCGAGCATCATCGTGCCCAGGCAGTGCGCGCTCACCTCGATGCCGGTGCCGCCGAGAGTCCGGTAACGCATGGTCAGTCCCCTTCCGTCCGTGGCCGCCCAGGCGGGCCGCCGGCCACTCTAGGAGCTCGAGTGGGCTCTAGATCAACTCCCCGGGACGGCCCGGACCGGCGGCCTCCTATGCTGACCGGATGTCCTCACCCGACGGGTCGGCGCCGACCCTGAGCATCGGCCAGGTCGCCGCCCGCACCGGCCTGAGCGTGCACGCCCTGCGGTTCTACGAGCGCGAGGGGATCCTCGCCGACCCCGTCCGGCGGGCGAGCGGCGGACGGCGCCGCTACACCGAGGGCGACGTGGAGTGGCTGCGGCTGTGCACCGTCCTGCGCGCCTCCGGCATGCCGATCCCGGAGATCCGCCGCTACACCGAACTCGCCCGCGCCGGCGCCGGCACCGAACCCGACCGCCTCGCCCTGCTGCGCGCCCACGAGCGGCGCGTCCTCGACCGGCTCGCCGAACTGGGCCGCTCGCTGGACATCGTCCGGCACAAGGTCGCGGTGTACGAGGACTACCTGGACGGGCAGCCGGACTGAGCCGCGCTCAGCCCTGCCGGCGGTCGTCGTCGTAGGCGCTGGTGCCCTCGTCCAGCAGCGGGCCGTCCGCGGCGGACCGCGGGTGCTTGAGGTGGGCGGGGGCCAGGGCGCGCAGGCCGTGGTAGCCGAGCAGCGCGATCAGGGTGCCCAGCGCGATGCCGCCGAGCTCGAAGGTGTCGGTGAACCTCAGCGTGACGTTGCCGATGCCGACGATGACGCCGGCCGCGACCGGCACCAGGTTCAACGGGTTGGTCAGGTCCACCTTGTTGTGGATCCAGATCTGCGCGCCCAGCAGGCCGATCATGCCGTAGAGGACGACGGTGATGCCGCCGAGCACGCCGCCCGGGATCGCCGCGACGACCGCGCCGAACTTCGGGCACAGGCCGAACAGGATCGCGAAACCGGCCGCGCACCAGTACGCCGCCGTCGAGTACACCCGGGTCGCTGCCATCACGCCGATGTTCTCCGCGTACGTCGTCGTCGCCGGACCGCCCACCGCCGTCGACAGCACCGTCGCCGCGCCGTCCGCCATGATCGCCGTGCCCATCCGGTCGTCCAGCGGGTCGCCCGTCATCTCGGAGACCGCCTTCACGTGGCCCGCGTTCTCCGCGATCAGCGCCACCACCACCGGCAGCGCGACCAGCACCGCCGAGGCCGAGAAGCTCGGCGCGTGCAGGGACGGCAGGCCGATCCAGTCCGCCTTCCCGACGCCCGACAGGTCCAGGCGCCAGTGCTCGGCCGACGCGCCGCCGCCCACCGGCGAGTCGATCCTCCCGAAGACCCGGTCGAACAGCCACGACACCGCGTACCCGAACAGCAGCCCCAGGAAGATCGCGATCCGCGACCAGAACCCCCGCAGCACCACCAGTGCCAGCGCCGTGAACGCCATCACCAGCAGCGCCGTCCACTGGTCCTGCGGCCAGTACGTCCCCGCCGCCACCGGCGCCAGGTTGAACCCGATCAGCATCACCACGGCCCCGGTCACCACCGGCGGCAGCACCGCGTGGATCACCTTCGCCCCGAAGCCCTGCACCACCGCCCCGCACGCCGCCAGCACCGCGCCCACCACCAGCAGCGCACCCGTCAGCGTCGCCGCGTCCCCGCCCTGCGACTTGATCACCGCCGCCACGCCGACGAACGACAGGCTGGAGCCCAGGTAGGACGGGATCCGGCCCTGCGTCACCAGCAGGAAGAACACCGTCGCCACGCCCGACACCATCACCGCGAGGTTGGGGTCCAGCCCCATCAGCACGGGCGCCACGAACGTCGCCCCGAACATCGCCACCACGTGCTGCGCGCCGAGGCCGACCGTCCGCCCCCACGACAGCCGCTCGTCCGGCCGCACCACCGCCCCGGGCCGCGGCGCCCGCCCGTCCCCGTGCAGCTTCCACCCGAACCCGACCTTCATCCCGCGCACCATCTCTCTCACCAGCCGGAACATGCGTCGCGCCATGATCCCCCACCCCCGCGACGGCACCCCGCCAGGGCGGGCGTGTCACCGGCCTGGCGGCACCCGGGGCCACCGAGAGCGGCACGGGCACCGTTCCCCGAACGCCTGGTGCCCCCGGGCACGTCGGCTTGCGGCGGCCGGCACGGCACGGGGGCGGCGGTCGCTAGCCTTCGGGGCATGGAGCGGCGTGACATCGAGATCTTCCTGACCCTGGCCGAGGAACTGCACTTCGGGCGCACGGCCGAGCGGCTGGGGGTGAGCGGCGCCCGGGTCAGCCAGAGCATCAAGCAGTTGGAGCGCCGGTTCGGGGTGGCGCTGTTCGAGCGGAGCAGTCGGCACGTCGCGCTCACCCCCGTCGGCAGCGCGCTCCGCGACGACGTCCGGGCGGGCCACCAGCGGATCCAGGAGGGCATCGCCAAGGCGGTCGCCGCCGGGCGGGGCTTCGCCGGCGTCCTGCGGGTGGGCTTCTCCAGCCCGCTGGTCGGCGAGGCCGTGATGGCCGCCGCCGCGGCGTTCCGCACCCGCCACCCCGAGTGCGAGGTCCGCATCCGCGAAGTGCACCTGTCGGACGCCTTCGGTGCCCTGCGCGCCGGGGAACTCGACCTCCAGGTCACCGAGTTCCCGGTGGACGAGCCGGACCTCGCCACCGGGCCCGCGCTGCTGCGCGACGAACGCGTGCTGGCCGTGCCCGCCCGGCACCCGTTCGCGCGCAGGGCCCACCTGACCGCGGAGGACCTCGCGAGGGACACCGTCCTGGTGCCCGCGGGCGCGCCCGCCTACCTGCTCGACGCCCTCGTGCCGCCGCGGACCCCGGCCGGGCTCCCCGTCCAGCGGGTGCACGCGCTCACCTCCCGCCAGGAACTGCTGACCCTGGTCGGCGCCGGCGCCGGCACGGCGATCGTGGGCCGCCGGGCCGCCCGGTACCACAGCCGCCCCGACATCGCGTACGTCCCTCTCGCCGACCTCCCCCCGCTCGCGTACGGACCGGTCTGGCCCGTCGCCGGTCTGACGGCCCGGGTCCGCGAGTTCACCGACCTCCTCCGGGCGGCCCCCGGCCGCGGACCGCAACGGAGGTCGCCGCGCTCGGCCGCCCCCGATCGCTAACTCCAGGGTTGACGTTCCTTTCGGATCCCGTCGTTGTCGCGGGTGGACCGGTCGCCGAGGATCGAGACACAGCAACGGCGAGAGGAAACACCATGACGAACCCGGTGCCCGACGAGTACAGGGGCGGCGTCCCGTACCTCAACGTCCACGACGCCCGGGCGGCGATCGACTTCTACCGGAACGCCTTCGGGGCGGAGGTCCTGATCGAGATCCCGCGCCAGGGCGACAGGATCGCCCACGCCGAACTGCGGATCGGCGGCGCCGTCTTCATGCTGCGCGACGAGTACCCGGAGTACAACTTCCGCAGCCCGCGGACGATCGGCGGAACCCCGGTCAACCTCATGGTCTTCGTCCCGGACGTCGAAGTCCTCGCCGAGCGGGCCGCGGCCGCGGGCGCGCACGTCGTCCGACCGGTCGAGATGCAGTTCCACGGCGACCTCCAGACCGAACTCGAAGACCCCTTCGGCCACTCCTGGTTCTTCGCCACCCGCGTCGCCGAGATGGACGCACGGGAGCTCCACGACACCGCGGCGGCCGTCGGCCTCTGATCCGCGCCGCGTGCGACGGGGCCGATCCTGACGGCCCGTCAGGTACCGGTCGATCACCGGGCCCTCCAAACCCGGGGCGGGGCCAATGTTCGTCACATTGCCGTCCGTTGACACTTTCTTGACCCGAAGTTTAGCTTGGCGTGGCGACTTCAAGAGGGTCGCGAGTCCACTCCTGATCCCGGAGGCACCCGTGGAAGAGCTCATCGCGAAGATGACCCAGGACGACAAGTGGAAGGGCTGGGTCGCCGCCAACTCGGCGTCCACCGCGAAGGACGGCTGCATCAGCGTGGCCAAGGACGGCTGCATCAGCGTCGCGAAGTCCGGCTGTATCTCCTGACGCGCCACCCGTGAGCGGGCGGCCGGGCCGGTGCCCCCGGCCCGGCCGGCCGCGCGCGGACCCACCCAGCCGCCCGCACCCACCCGGGGGTGACAGTGAACGGCCAGCCGACCGCCGACGTGGTCGACCGGATCAAGGACATCCCGATCTACCGCGGTTCGATCGCACGGGGCCACTTCCCCGTCCTGGAGAAACCCGAGATCGCCCGCGGCTTCCCCGACAACTGGATGACGCCCGCCCTCGCCGACGCCCTCGCCGCGGGCGAGGCCGAGTACGTGCTCTCCACCGGCACCAACCACGCCCGGATGCGGATCATCCGGCCGCCGTACTTCCTGCTGCACTCCTACTACCGGCTGTGGAGCGAACACCCCGACCTCGCCGCGACCTGGCGCGAGGGCTGCCGGCGGGTCTCGCTGACCACCGTCCTCGCCACCGAGCACGTCGCGCGGGTCAACGCCCGCAAGCGCGGCACCACCGCCCCCGCCGAACCGGGCCCCGACGACCGGCGGCTCGACGACCGCACCGCCTACCTCAACCTCCGGCTGGATCCCGCCGGTTGGACCCGCGACGAGGTCGAACGGATGCTCGCCGAGATCCGCGCGGCCGCGGCCGCCCACCCGCAGGGGCGCTACCTGCTGGACTGCTCCTCGTACCACCTCGCCCACCTGGTGCGGAAGACCGACCGCTGGAACCTCTGGGACCGGTTCCCCCCGCCCGCCGCCATCGTCCACGCGTACGAGTACACCCCGCGCAACGTCTCCCGGTACCTCCGCGAACACTTCGACTGCCCGGTCGTCGACCTCTTCGGCAGCACCGAACTCGGCTACCTCTACTACGCCGACAGCGGCGGCGACTACCGGCCCTACCTGCACGGCATGAGCGTCGAACTCCTCCCGGTCGCCCCCGGCAGCCACATCCACAGCCTGATCGTCACCAGCGTGCGCAACCCCTGGATGCCGCTCGTCCGCTACCGCTCCGGCGACTGCGTGCGCACCTCGGACGGCTCCGCCGACCCCGCGCGGATCACCCGCTTCTGCGGGCGCGAGAAGGAACTGCTCGCCACCCCGCACGGCCCCGTCGCCCAGGGCGACCTCGACGACCTGGTCAGCGGCACCGCCCCGCGGGTCTTCGTCCAGCACCTGGCCGTCACGGACCGCGGACCCGACCCCGCCGACGGCGAGGCCGTGCTGCACTGCACCACCTTCGACGGGGCGCCGCCCGGCCCCGCCGAGACCGAGGCGCTCGGCCGCGCCGTCCACCTGCTCACCGGACGGCCCGCCCGCGTCGCCCACCACCAGCACCTGCCGATCGGCGCGTCCGGCAAGTACGCCTGGCTCGCGGCCGACGGCCGACCCGCGGACGGAGCCCGATGACCAGCCGACTGCCCGACACCGCCGCCGCCTCCGACGCCGCGCCCGACACCGCCGCCTCCGACGCGCCCGACGCGCCCGGCGTCCGCGTCACCGCCGCCGAACTCCGCGCCCTGCTCGGCGAGGAGCTGCACGCCGAGGCCGTCGCCCACGCCGCCGCCACCACCGGCGCCGACCCGCGGGACGCCGAGCGCCAGGTCCTCGAGTGCCTGCGCTACCTCCACCTGGTCTCCGGCCACCGCGACACCCTGGCCGGCCTGTTCCTCCCCGTGGAGCAGCACATCGACGAGGTGTGGCACTTCCTGATCCTGCAGACCCGCGAGTACGCCGCCCTCTGCGAGCGCCTGCCCGGCGGCTTCTTCGTCCACCACCGCAGCATCCGCTACGAGGCCTACCAGCAGGAGCCCGGCCGGGAGCGCGCGGCGGAGGAGGCGCTGCGCTGGATCCCGCTCTACTGCCGGGAGTTCGGGCCCTTCGACGAGGAGGCGATGGCCCACTGGACCATCGTCCGCTACCTCCACCAGCACCTCGACATGTCCCTGGCGGAGATCTCCCGGCTCCAGCCGCTCGCCGCCGGGTGAGCGCGCCGACCGCCGCCGCCCCGGCCACCGGACCGGCCGCCGCCCCGCCCGAACAGCGGCGCACCCTCGCCGTCCTGACCGCCGCCCAGGTCCTCAGCGGCACCGGACTCGCCGCGGGCATCACCGTCGGCGCCCTCCTCGCCGACGACCTGCTCGGCTCCACCGGCCTGGCCGGGATCCCGAGCGCCCTGTACACCGGCGGGGCCGTCCTCGGCGCCCTCGCCATCGGCCGGCTCAGCCAGCGCCACGGCCGCCGGCCCGGCCTCGCCGCCGGCTACGCGGCCGGCGCCCTGGGCAGCCTCGGGGTGGTCGCCGCCGTGGCCGCCCACCACGTGCCGCTGCTGCTGCTCTCCCTGCTCGTCTACGGCGCCGGCACCGCCACCAACCTCCAGGCCCGCTACGCCGGGGCCGACCTCGCGCCGCCGCACCGGCGCGGCCGGGCGGTCAGCACCGTCCTGCTCGCCACCACGCTCGGCGCGGTCGTCGGCCCCAACCTGGTCACCGTCTCCGGCGACGCCGCCGAACGCTGGGGCGTCCCCGCGCTCGCCGGGCCGTTCCTGCTCGCGGCCGCCGCCTACGGGGCGGCGGCCGCGCTGATCGGGACGCTGCTGCGACCGGACCCGCTGCTGCTCGCCCGCCGCCTGGCAGCCGCCGAGCCGCCCGCGGACGCGACGGCCCCGGCGGCCGGCGCGACGGCGACCACGACCGCGACCGCGACGGCTACAGTGACCGCGTCCCCGTCCGCGACCGCCACGCGCCGCGGGCCCGGGGTGGCGACCGGGCTGTGGATCATGCTGCTCGGCCAGCTGGTGATGGTCGCCGTCATGACGATGACCCCCGTCCACCTGGACCGCCACGGCCACGGCACCGGCGCCGCCGGCCTGGTCATCGCCCTGCACGTCGGCGCGATGTTCCTGCCCTCCCCGGTCAGCGGCCGACTGGTCGACCGGTTCGGCCCGCTGCCCGTCGCCACCGCCGCCGGCCTCACCCTCGCCGCGGCGGGCCTCACGGCCGCGCTCGCGCCGCCGCACTCCGTCGCCGTCCTCGCCGCGGCCATGGTGCTGCTCGGCTTCGGCTGGAACCTCGGCCTGGTCAGCGGGACGGCCGTCGTCACGGCCGCCGCCCCCCTCGAACGCCGGGCCGCCGTCCAGGGCCTGGCCGACGTCGGCCTCGCCGTGGCCGGCAGCACCGGCGGCCTCACCTCCGGAGCGGTCGTCGCCCTCGCCGGCTACCCGGCCCTCGCCACCGCGGGAGCGCTCACCGCCCTCCTCCTCGTCCCCCTCGCCCTGACCGCCGGCCGCCGGTAGCGCGAACGGCCGCGCCGCCGCGCTCGTCGACGGAGGCGGCGGTGGCGGCGGTGGGGCCGGGGCGCGGCAGGGGCGGGCGGGGAGGAGGGCCGGGAGGTGGGCGGTCCGCCGGTCAGGCCCGGGTGACGGTGTAGTCGCGGAACTCCAGTGCGGTGTTGTCGGCCCGCAGGCCCACGCCGCCGGGGCCGGTGATCCGGCGGGGGTCGTCGTCGAGGGCGTCCAGGACGGTGGTGCCGTCGATCGCGAGGGTGAGGCGGACCTTGCCGTCGGCGGTGTCGCGGACGGTCGCGGCGACGGTGTGCCACTCGTCGTAGGGGAGGGCGTGCCGCCCTTCGGCCAGGGTCCGGTAGTCGCCCTGGTCGGCGGGGTCGTCCCCGGCGCCGGGGGTCTTGCGCTTGATCTCCAGGTGCCCGTCGCGCCGCCGGAAGCTGAGCGCGTACAGCTCCTGCGGGCTGTGGTAGCGCAGCCACAGGTGGGCGCCGTCCCAGTCCTGGGCGGGGGTCCGGCCGGTGGTCAGCGGGGGTTGGAGGCGGACCCGGACGGTGACGGCGCAGCCGGTGAAGTCCCGGCGGCGGGTGACCAGGCGGAAGACCGCGGAGCCGGTGTGCCGGGCGGAGTCCGGTCCGGGGGAGTCGCCGTCGGGCGCGCCGGTGGAGCCGGTGCCGTCGTGGGCGAACAGCGAGCCGCTGGTGACCACCCAGTCGGGGCTGGTGCGGGCGTCCGGCGCGTGCTCCTCGCGGAAGGCGTACTCGTTGGTGAGCAGCCCGTCGCCGGACAGGTCGGGCCGGAAGGCGCCGTCGCGGCCGCCGGCGCCGGGCCACAGGTACCAGGCGCCGGCGGCGGTGCCGGCGGTGAGGGCGGAGCCGCCGAGCAGGAGTGCTCGGCGGCTCGGCCTCGGTCGGGGGTCGCTCACTTGACCTGCGCCTCGGTGACCTTCAGTTGGCGGACGGTCGGCCAGGAGGCCTTGGTGACGTCCCGGTAGGCGGAGAAGGCGACGCCGCCGGTGCCGCCGCCGACGGCGGGGACGGTGAAGCCGACGTTGCCGTCGACGGTGATCCAGGTGGTGTCGGTGCCGACCGTGATCACCACGTCGTGGTGGTCGGCGTCGGTCAGGGCCTTGCTGGCGACCAGTTTGCGGTTGTCGGCGTCGCCGGACAGCACCTTCACCCCGCGCCGGCTGACCTGGACGCTGACGGCGGACGGGCTGCCGACCCGGGCCCAGACGGCGGCGGAGACGCCCGGGGTGTTCAGCCGCCGGACGGTGCCGCGCACCGTGTACCTGGTCCACCCCTCGGTGCGGTCCCGCTCGAAGGCCGCGTAGTCGGACAGCGCCAGGCCGGTCGGCGAGAGCCCGTCGCCGCCCACCTTCATGCCGGACGGGACGCCGGGCGCGGAGGTCCAGCTGGCCCCCGGGTCGAGCAGCACGGCCTTGGCCACGGTCAGGGTGGTCGGCGCGGCCGCGGCGGCGCCGACCGGGACGGGCTTCACGTCGAGCGCGGTGAACTTGGGCCACGGCGTCTTGTCGGAGCCGTTGCGTACGGACAGGCCGATGCCGCCGGTGGCGTTGCCGCCGCTCTGCGCGGTCTCCGTGCTGAGCTCGGTCCGGCCGTCGACCAGCACCTTGACGGTCTTCCCGGTCACCGTGACCTGCAGCTGGTGGCTCGCGGCGGCGACCAGCGGCTTGGCGGTGATCTGCTCGCGCCTGTCGCCGCTGCCGCGCAGCAGGGTGACGGTCGAGCGGCTGAGGCCGACCGTGATCGGCTCCAGGCTGTCGTTGCGGGTGGTGACGTTGACGTTGTTGGTGCTGTCGGCGAGGTCCGCCACGGTGGCGCCGACCGTGTAGTCGGTCCAGTCGGCGGACGCCATCGGCAGCAGGTCCGCCGACACGTACCCGGTCTTCCCCGGGTAGGGGCCCGCGCCGGTGAGGGCGCCGATGTCCTCGGCGCCGCTGGCGTCGGTGCGGGTCCAGGAGGCCGGGTCCCGCAGCGGGGCGTCCAGCGACGGCGGGACGAGGGTCCACTGCTTGACCTGGTCCAGCAGCTGGGCGGCGGTGGTGGTCTGGAAGACCTCCAGGCGCTGGATCTGCCGGGCCGCCGCGGCCCGCCGGCCCGCCGGGAGCGGGCGGTGGACCAGGTCGGTCAGGGTGGCGGTGAACGTCCGCTCCAGGACGCCCTGCAGCGAGGGCCCTGGGATGGGCACGTTGATCCGCTCGCTCATCTCGGAGAACGGATACGCGAACAGCTGCGGGCGCGGCAGTCCGTGCTCCTCGAAGTCCACCAGGCTCTGCGCGATGTCGGCGTCGAGCCGCTGCTGGTACTCCTCGACGCTCTCGATGCGCTGCTGCGCCGGCAGCCACAGCCGGTTCGACAGCGCGGAGGCCATGGTGCCGGCGGCGTCGACCTGGCCGCGCTGGTGCAGGTCGTGGGTGTGGTCCTGGAAGTCCCAGCGGCCGGAGGCCGACATCCGGGAGACCTCGGCCCAGGAGAGGTAGTAGGGCCGGTTGTGGTCGACCTTCCCGGTGATCAGGTAGGAGGCGGCGTGCATGTGGTGCTTGGCGAGGATGCGGTCCCCGTACACCCAGAGGCCGTTGGTGCCGTCGTCGAAGGTGATGTACACCGAGCGGGGCGGCGCCGGGCCGCCCTTGAGGTAGTCGACGAACTCGTCGGTGGTGAGGGTGCGGTAGCCGGCCGCCTCCAGCGCGGTGAGCTGCTGGTCGAACCGCTCGGGGGTGACGACGTACTCGCTGCGGTTGGTCGGGCTGATGTCGTGGTAGGTGAGCACGACGGGCGGCGCGGCCTCGGGCAGCTTCCCGGACTCGTCCCGCCAGGAGGCCTGGGTGGCGCGGTCCAGGTGGGCCGGGCCGACGGTGCTCTGCGGGGTGACGTCCCGCCGGAAGACGTAGTACTTCCAGCCGGCGTAGAACGGCATGGCGAGCACCGAGAGCGCCAGCACGACCAGCGAGAACCGGGCGAGCCAGTGCGTGACGCCGCGTCGGCCGGAACGGCCCTGCCGGCGGCGGCGGCGGTCGGGGCGGGCGGTCACAGCAGACTCCCTCGGGAGAGCACGAGAGCGTAGACGCCCACGACGACGGCGGTGGACAGGACGGCGGCGACGAAGCGCGCGACGGCGCGCAGCGGCCTCACGTCGCGCTCCTCGACCAGACGCCGCGCCGGATGGTGGCGATCGAGTACGGCAGCAGCCAGGCCAGCAGCACCGAGGAGAGCAGGCTCATCACCGGCCGGTAGCGCCACCGGGTGTCACCCGGGTTGTCGATCTTGAAGGCGAGCCCCCAGACCAGCCCCTTGAGGACGACGCCGCCCAGGTAGAGCAGGGTCAGGAAGGCGGCGCCGTGCAGCGGCGCCCACAGCAGGTGCCGGAACGCCATCACGGGGGCGGCGACCACCCACAGCGCGTGGCCGTAGTAGAGCGCGGCCGGGCCGAGGCCCCGGCGCCACATGAAGGTGCCGGTGAAGCACATGTTGCGGATGAAGCTCTTCTTCCAGCGGATCTGCTGCTTCATGAACGGCCGGAACCGGGCCGGCACGTTGGTCCACACCCGGGCGGACTGGACGTAGCCGATCCGCCACTTGCGCTCCGGGTAGTCCGCGGCGGTGACGAACGGCGAGTCGGCGTACTGCCGCTTCAGCGCGCGGCCCTTCCACTTCTGGCCGAGCACGTAGCCGGTCAGCTGCCGGTCGGTGGCGAAGCGGAACGGTGCGCCCATGAACCGGTCGCCGGCCCAGGCCGGGAGGTAGTTGTAGATCGCGTCGCGGCGGAAGACGGCGAGCGGCCCGGAGACGCACGCCACCGACCCGAAGACCGCCTCCGCGGCCTTGGCGACCCGGAACTGGCCCTCGTACCAGACGTCCTGGGCCCGGGTGAACACGCTGACCGGCGCGTTCAGTGCCCGGCAGTGCCCGCTGACGGCGCCCAGCTCCGGGTGCCGGACCAGGGCGTCGACGCAGCGCCGCAGGGCGTCCGGGGCGAGGATGCAGTCGGAGTCGGTGAAGGCGATGACGTCGCCGTCGGCGATCTCGCAGGCCCGGACCAGGGCGTGCTTCTTGCCCAGGTTCTTCTCCAGGTACAGGACGGTGATCCCGAGTTCGGCCTCCAGGCGGCGCAGCACGGCACGCGTGCCGTCCTCCGAGAGGTCGTCGACGACGACGATCTGCAGGTCGGGGTAGTCGGAGGAGGCCATCGAGCGGACGCAGTCCTCGATGCACTCCTCCTCGTCCTTGACCGCCAGCAGGAAGCTGACCCGCGGGACGGCGGGCAGCTGCGGGAAGTCGTCCAGCCGGCGCGGGCGCTTGCGCAGCTCGCGCACCGCCGGGTCGTCGTACTTGCTGTAGGAGATGTAGAGCATCGCGATGGTGCCGGCCAGCACCACGAAGCCGTAGCCGAGGATCAGCGGGCTCTGCGGCAGCCGGGGCGCCTCGCGGGCCAGGATCAGCAGCAGCGGCAGGATGCACAGCAGGGTCAGCACCCGGCGCACCCCGGCGCGGACGGCCGGGTCCACCCGGTCCATCGCGCGGCCGAGCGGCCCCGGGCGGCGGGCCGGAGCCCGGACCCCGGCCGGCAGCGGGGGGAGCAACCGCTCCGGACCGTGCGGCCAGGTGGCCGGCACCGTCTCGGTGCGCGGCGACTGGTCGAGGATCACAGGACCGCCTTCGCGGGGACGCCGGGCAGCCGGTAGGTGGCGTCCAGCACCGACTCCTGGCGGGTCAGCCAGGTCAGGTCGGCGCCGGGCTGGACGGTGTGCACGACCACCAGGTCCCAGGTCTCGGCGCCCGGGTCGGCGACGCCGTGCACCACCGTGCCGTGCAGCCGGGCGGTCGGCACCAGCGGGTCGTGGAAGGAGACCGCGGCACCCAGCTCGTGCAGCTCCTCCAGGATCTCCAGCGCCGGGGACTCGCGCAGGTCGGCGACCCCGGGCTTGTAGCTCACGCCGACCAGCAGCACCCGGGCCCCGGCCAGCGGCCGGCCGCGGTCGCCGAGCAGCTCCCGCACCCGCTGGACGACCTGGCGCGGCCGGCCGGCGATGGCGGTCATCGCGGTGTCGATCAGCGGGGAGGCGATCCGCAGCCGGCGCAGCTGCCACAGCAGGTAGTGCGGGTCGCAGGGGATGCAGTGCCCGCCCACGCCCGGCCCCGGGTAGAACGGCATGAAGCCGTACGGCTTGGTGGCGGCGGCCTCGATCACCTCCATCGGGTCGAGCCCGAGGCCGCGGCAGTTGTCCGCGAACTCGTTGGCCAGCGCGATGTTGACGGCCCGGAAGGTGTTCTCGTACAGCTTGCTCATCTCGGCCGTCTCCGGCGAGCTGACCCGGTGCACCGACGGCGCGGTCAACAGCAGGGCCTCGGCGGCGAGTTCGGTGCAGCGGGGGGTGACGCCGCCGACGACCCGGGGGGTGGTGTCCTGGGCGTGGTGCGCGTTGCCGGGGTCGATCCGCTCCGGCGAGAACGCCACGTGGACGTCCTCGCCGGGCGTGAAGCCGCGGGCCAGCAGCGGGCGGAGCACCAGGTCGCGGGTGCAGCCGACGTAGGTGGTCGAGGTGAGCATCAGCAGCTGGCCCGGCACGGCGTGCGCCACCGCGGTGGCGCACGCGGCGGCCAGCGCGTCGAGGTCGGGCACCAGGTGCGCGTCGACGGGGGTCGGCACGCAGACGATCACGACCGAGGCGTCCGCGAGCAGCGCCGGGTCGTCGGTGAGGGCGAACCGCGGGTCGTCGACGGCGGCCGCGAGCCGGTCCCGGTCGCTGGGCAGCAGGTCGACGTCCTGGCGGCGGATGGCGTCGAGCCGGGAGGTGCTGACGTCGAGCCCGATCACCGACCGCCCGGCGCCCAGCAGGGCGAGGGCGGTGGGCAGGCCGACGTAGCCGAGACCGACGACGGCGACGGTCCCGGTGGAGGCGGAGGCGGAGACGGAGGGGGAAGCGGAGGTGGAGCGGGAGGGGACGGACGGGCGTGACAGGGCAACTGTGGACAAGGTTCTTCCAAGATTCGTGGGCCAGGAGGACAGCACGGCTGGCACCGGGGAATCCCTGAAGGATGGAGGCCCTGTGATCACGCCAGCAAATCGGTCATCAGCCGACAAACGGCCCACAAGGACTGGGATATGCCCGTCTTGGTCATGCTTTCGTCCCTCTACTTCGGTGTAGTTTCAAACCTCGGGAGGGGGAAGCGTGATGAAAAAGTGATCAAGTGATAGTCATTTGTGCGTAGCCGGTGCACGCGCCACCGCGCCCGGCGCGGAGCCGCCCGCACATCTCGCAACAAGCTTTTAACAAACCGCAGTTCAGCGCCGGTCGGGAAGGGCCGACACCCGCGGGCCCCGTCCGGTGCGGCGCACCCGGAGACCGGGCGCGCCGCGGCCGAGCCCGGACGTCAGACGGTGGCGGCGACGGCCTCGGCGCCCGCTGCGCCTTCGGCGGCCTCGGCGGCCTTCGCGGCCAGCTGGTCGAGCACCTCGCGCAGGCCGGTGACGACCTCGGCGTCGTCGGCGGGGTGGGTGGTGGCGAAGCGGGTGCCGGCGGAGGGCACCGAGAGCCGGGCCCCGTCCAGGACGGCGCCGCCGGCGATGCCCGCGGACTTGCGGGCCTCGTCCTGGGCCCAGACGCCCCCGTAGCCGCCGAAGGCGGTGCCGACCACGGCGACCGGCTTCCCGCTGATCGCACCGGCGCCGTACGGGCGGGACAGCCAGTCGATGGCGTTCTTCAGCACGGCGGGGATCGTCCCGTTGTACTCGGGCGAGACCAGCAGCAGCGCGTCCGCCCGGCCGGCCGCCGCGCGCAGCAGCGCCGCCGGGGCCGGGGCGGCGTCCGGGACGTCGATGTCCTCGTTGTAGAACGGGACGTCCGCGAGGCCCTGGTGGATCTCGACCTCGATCCCCTCGGGGGCGTGCCGGACGGCGGCCTCCGCCAGCTGCAGGTTGTACGAGCCGGCCCGGAGGCTGCCGACGAGGGCGAGGACGCGCACGGTCATGGTGGAACTCCTTACTGGGAACCCGGTCGGCCCGACTGCGGCGGGTCCGACCAACTGACCACGACTGTAAGGGCGGAGGGGTGCCGTCCGGATCCGCCGGCCCGGCACCGCCGCGCCCCCCGCCCCTCACGGCACTCCGGCCTCCCGCGGCGGGCCGCGGAAGGCCGGAGCGCTTCTCGCCCGGGGTCAGGAGGCCGGTTCGGTGAGGTGGTAGAGGTAGTGGAAGGCCGGGCGGGGGTGCATCAGGAACTCGTGGTGGGAGATGTTCCAGGCGTACGCGCCGGCCATCGCGAACAGCAGCCGGTCGCCGGCGCGCAGCGCGCCGACGGGGGTGCGGGAGGCCAACACGTCCTTGGGGGTGCAGAGTTGGCCGGAGACGGTGACGGGGGTGTCGGTGACGCCGGGGCGGGGCCAGGGGTGCGGCCAGTGCGGGACGGGCAGGACGGTGAAGGGCTGGGAGTGGCCGCGGGTGGCCGGGGTGCGCAGGTGGTGGGTGCCGCCGCGGACCACGGCGAAGTCCTCGCCGTGGCTGTGCTTGACGTCCAGGACCTCGGTGGCGTACCAGCCGCAGTAGGCGGTGAGGGCCCGGCCGGGTTCCAGCCGGACGGTCAACCCCGGGTGGCGGTCCAGGAGTTCGGCCAGCCCGCGGCCGAAGGCGGACCAGTCGAAGCGGGCGTCCGGGTCGGCGTAGTCGACGGCCATGCCGCCGCCGACGTTCACCTCGTCGAACGACAGGCCGTGCCGGGCGGCGAGGTCGGCGGACCAGTCCACGATCCGCTCGGCGAGCCGGAGTTGCTCGGCGGCCGGCAGGCCGCTGGCCAGGTGGGCGTGGATGCCGCGCAGCCGCAGGTGGGCGAAGCCGGGGGTGGCCAGCAGCGCCAGGCAGCGGCCGACCTGCTCGGGGTCCAGGCCGAACGGGGTGGGGCGCCCGCCCATCGCGAGGGCGACGCCGTCCAGGGCGCCGTCCCCCACCGGCAGGTTGACCCGCAGCAGCACGTCGACCGGGCGGTCGGCGGCCGCGGCGAGGGCGTGCAGTTCCCGCTCGCTCTCCACGTGCCAGCGCCGGACGGCGGGCAGCCGGAGCGCGGCGGCGATCTCCTCGGCGGACTTGCCGGGGCCCCCGAAGGCCAGCGGCGCGTCCGGCACGGCGGCGTGCACGTGCGCCAACTCGCCGCCGGAGGAGACCTCGTAGCCGTCGACCAGGCCGTGCAGCGCGGTCAGCAGCGGGGCGTCCGGGTTGGCCTTCGCGGCGTAGTAGAGCTCGACCCGCCCGGGCAGCGCCGCCCGGACCCGCCGGGCGTGCGCCCGCAGCGCCGCCAAGTCGTACAGGTAGGCCGGGAGTTCGGTCAGCCCGGCGGCGGTGGTGCGGATGTTCACACGTACTCCTTCAGCCCGGCGGCGGCCTGCGCCGGGATCGACAGCGGGGAGGCCAGCGGCACGTAGCCGGCCTCGCGGTCCGGGCGGCGGCTCCACCGGGTCAGCAGGTTGGCCTTCGCCGGCAGCGGGACGCCGGCCAGCAGCGCGGCCAGCCGGGGCGGGCAGCCGTGCGCGGCGGCGTACTCGGCCAGCACCGTCCGGACGTCCGCCCACAGCGCGGCCTCCAGCCCGGGGTGCCGGTCGGCGAGGGCGGCCAGCAGCTCGGCCAGGTGGTTGACGACCAGGCAGTACACGACGCGGTCCCAGCCCCGCTGGGCGTCGTACGTCATCGGTCCGGCGGTGCCGGCCGGGAGCGCGGCGAGCCGGGCCGCGTTGTGCTCGGGCAGCAGCTTGGTGCCCTCCAGGTCGCGGAACAGCACCTGCGCGGGCCGGCCCCGCCCGTCCACGCAGACCAGCACGTTCTGCAGGTGCGGTTCGAGCACCACGCCGTGGTCGAAGTACGCGGCGAGCACCGGCGGGACGACCAGCCGCAGGTAGGCGGACCACCAGCCGCGGGCGTCCGCGGCATCCGAGCCGGCCGTCAGCGCGCCGATCTGCGCGCCGCTGGTCGGGTACTCGTCGGCGACCGCCCCGGCCAGCAGCGGGGTCAGCCCGGGGCGGACCACCCCGGCCAGGCCCTCGCGGACGATCAGCCCGAAGCCCTCGTACAGGCCGAGGTCGGGCTCCCCGTCCGGGCCGGGCAGCGCCAGGGTGCGGAACGCCGGTTCGCGCAGCACCGCCGCGTCGGGGAAGCGCCCGGCCAGGTCGGCGAGCGGCTCGGCGAGCAGCCGGGTCAGCGTGACCGCGCCCGCCAGCTCGTACGCGGAGTTCTTGCGCAGGCAGTTGGTGATCCGCACGTTCAGGCTGAACTTCAGGAACACGCCCTCGCCGTACAGCGTCCGCACCGAGGCGGTGGCCGCGAACGGGGCGCCGCCCTCGCCGAGGTCGAGCACGTCGCCGCGGGCCAGTGCGGCGGCCAACAGCGGCTGGTCGGACAGCAGTTGGTACTGCCACGGGTGGACCGGCAGCAGGGTGTAGCCGTCCGGCACCGGGCGCAGCGCGTCCAGCCGGGCCAGCGCGGCCGGGTCGGCGGAGTCCTGCGCGATCAGGCCGGTGCGCACCGCGAGGTACCGCAGCCGGAACGCGGCCCTGGCCTCCGGCGCGTAGTCCTCCCACGAACCGCGCTGGGCGGAACGGGACTTGGGCGCCGGGTGGAAGCGGTGGCCGAAGAGCAGCGCCTGCTCGGACTCCAGGTACCGGTCCGCCCCGGCGGCCGGTCGCCCGGCGAGCGCGGCGGCCACCCCCCGGTGGCTGGAGGCGACCTGGTCCAGGAACTCCTCGTTGCCGACCCCGGTCCGCAGGGTCAGCTCCGCCCGGACGTGCTCGGCCAGCTCGCGCCAGCCCAACTCGCGCCAGCCGCCCGCCACTTCCTCGCTGACCGGGCCGGTGAAGCGGTGCGCGCCGAGCAGCGAGGTGCGGCGCAGCGCGACCCGCAGCAGCGCGCCGCGACGGGGCAGGCGCAGCAGCAGGGTGCCGTCGTCGACGGCGGTCTGGTGCTCGGGTCCGGAGACCTCGCGCAGCAGGCAGTTGAGCAGGGTGTGGGCGACGGCCTCGTCGGCACCGGGCAGCACGTCCGGGGCCGCCGTCGACGGACGGGGATCGGTCTTCGTGGTCATCGGGGGCTCCAGCGGGTCAGGAGGACGAGGGCGGCGGCGAACGCGGCCGCGGCGGTGCCGGCGAGCACGGGGGCGGTCGGGCCGAAGGCGCCGTTGACCACGGCGGCCACCCCGCCCGCGGCGACCGCACCGCCCTTGGAGACCAGCTCCAGGGTGCCGAACATCCGCCCCGGGGGCCGCCCTTCGGCGGCGGCCGCGGCCAGCACGGACAGGCAGACCAGGCCGAGCGTCATGCCGGCCCCCAGCACCGTCCGGGCCAGCACCAGGCCCGGCAGCGCCTGGGCGGCGCCGTGCCCGGCCAGGCCGAGGCCGACCAGCACGAAGGCGGCGAACAGGCCGGTGCGCGGCCGGTGGTGGAACAGGTGGTGCACCCGGCCCGCGGTCAGCAGGTACACCAGGTGCGGCAGCGCGAACAGCACGCCCGCCACCGTCCCGGAGACGCCGGGCAGGCGCCGCTCGACCAGCGCGATCAGGTAGGGGAAGGAGACGATGGTGGCGAAGACGAACGCGAACTCGAACACGTAGAGCAGCCGCAGCAGCCCGGCCGGCTGCCCGGCCCCCGTCCGCCCGTCGCCCGCCCCGGCCCGGGTCGGCTGCTCCGGCTCGGGCAGGAACGCCAGCAGCACCGCGGCCGCCAGCGGCAGCACCGCCATCAGCAGGTACTGCCGGTGCGGGGTCACCCACGGCGAGAGCGCGCCGACCAGCACCGGCGCGGCCACCAGCGCGGCGCGGGCGCTGCCCTGCATCAGGGTGAGCGCCCGGGACAGCGCCGAGCCGCGCAGCGCCGCCCCGAGGTAGCCGTTGGTGGCGGCGAAGGTCCCGCCGAGGAAGCCCTGCAGCACCAGCGCGGCGGTGAACGCGGGCAGCGAGTCGGCCGCGCCCGCCAGCAGGAAGGAGACGGTCAGCCCGAGCTGGGCCCGCAGCAGCAGCCGCTTGCGCCCGAACCGGTCCGCGAGCCGCCCCCACAGCGGCGCGCCGAGCGCGCTGAACACGGTCGGCACGATGTACAGCAACCCCGCCCACCGCCCCTCGCGGTCGCCTAGCGCGGGCAGGATCTGCGTCAGGTACGGCGGCAGCCCGAGCGCCGCGAACGAGGCGACGAAGTAGCAGGCCGCCACCGCGTGCACCTGCCGCCGCTGCAACCCCTCGCCCCCGGGCCGTTCCCCGACCCGGCCCGGACGCTCCAGCGCACCGGTGCTCACGACCGCTCCGACTGCGCCGCGCCGAGCGGGTTGCCGCCCGGAATCCGTTGGTCCAGAAGGTAGTTGGGTCCGTCCGTGTAGTGCTTGTTGATGTCCGCCGCGCCGGAGCGCTCCTTGCTGAGCAGGGTGCCGGCGCTGACCATGGCCTTGACCGGCAGGCGGCGGGCCTCCAGCAGGTCGGTGCGCAGCGGGGCGCCGACCGGGCCGAGGCGGTCGAGCGCGGTGGCGAGGGTGTCGCGGAGCAGGCCGAGGGTGCGGGGGAGCGGGGCGCGGCCGTGGGCGGCGAGGCCGAAGGCGAGCGAGGCGGTGCAGAGGTGGCCGGTGATCGTGGTGAACAGGTCGGTCAGCGGCCGGTCCTGGTCGCCGAAGATCCGGGCGTCGTCGAACTGCTTGCGGTGGTGGGCGAGTTCGCCGAGCCGGGTGTGGTTGATCCGGGGGCCGTCGTTGTCCTTGAGGAGCAGCCGCAGCCTGGTCCGTCCGGCGTGTTCGTCCAGGACCAGCGAGGTGTTCTGCTGGTGCGACTCCAGGGCGATGCCGTGGCCGAAGAGGGTGGTCTGCCAGTCGATCAGCAGGTCCAGCAGTGCCCGGTACAGCTCCAGCGGGGAGCCGTCGTAGAAGCGGTCGGCGAGGTGGTCGACCACCAGGCGGCCGCCGGGTGCGTCGGCCAGCAGGGTGGCCAGCGGAACCGTCAACGCGCCTTCCCCCAGCGCGGGTTGGCGGCGGATCAGGACGGCGAGCAGTTCGTCTCCGGCGACCTGCGCGTAGCTCTGCTCGTCGGCGTGCAGGATCCGGCCGGCGAACCGGGGTTCGCGCTCCAGGACGGCCCGCAGCAGGCTCTCCCCGGCGGCGCCGTCGGCGAGCGTGCCGGGCTTGATGGTGCGCCGGTTGCGCCGGCCCAGGGTGGCGGTGGCGAGCGGGAGCTTGAGGTGGACCGACGGGTCGCGGACGACCGCGACGGTGCGCATCGACAGGGTCGGGACGACCTCCAGGTACGGCTCCTCGGCGAGGACCGCGCCCGGCAGGTCGGGCAGGTGCTCGACGGTCAGCGGGTGCACCGGGACGGTCAGGTACCGGCCGTCCACGCCGAGTCGCCGGGCGCTCGGCCACCACGCGGGCAGGTCGTCCCACTGCTGCGCGTCGGTCTCGCCGACCGGCACCGCCAGCCAGCGCAGTTCGAAGGACGGGTGGAACTCGGGCGCGTACTGCCGGAGTTGGTCGTCGGTGAGGCCGGAGCGGCCGCGCGCGGTCGGGTAGACCGGGTGGTCCAGGTAGGCGGCGAGGGTGTCGAAGGCGAGCGAGGCGGCGGGGCCGGTCCAGTGGGCCGGGTCGGTGCCGTACGCCTCGGCCAGCAGCCGGTGCACCCCGGGGCGGACGGCGGCGTGCAGCTCCATGGTGGCCAGCGTCTGCCGGCACTCCTCGGCGAAGGCCAGGTGCCCGGGCCGGTCGAGCGGGTCGGCGGCGGCGGCCAACTCGGCGAGGATCGCGTCGAGTCCGCGCACCTCCACGCCGTCGACGGCGAGCAGCGGCAGCCGGGCGGCGTACTCGCACTGGAAGCCCTCGGGGGTCACCGGCAGGGCGAATCGGCCGCCGCGCAGCCACGGCCCGTCGGCGCGCTGTTCGAGCACCGCGCCGCCGCGCAGTCCGAGCACGTCCTCGCGCAGCAGGGCGCTCAGGACGCGGAGGGTCAGCTGGTCGGCGGGGCCCGGGGCGCTCATGAGGTGATCTCCCAACGCCTGGACTTGATGAACCCGGCCACCGCGTCGTCGACCTGCCGCTGGTCCGAGCCGACCGCCCAGACCACCCCGAGGTAGTCGCGGTTGGTGCGGTACAGCCCGTGCCGCTCGCCGATCACCCGGGTCGGCCGGTAGGAGAGGGTGACGCCGTCGGTCTCGGCGTCGTACGGGCCGGGGGCGGCGGTCAGGGTGCCGGGCCGGTCGGCGAGCACGGCCTCGTTGAGGGCGCGCCGGTCGGTGCGCAGTCCGAGGTCGGCGGGCAGCCGCTCGCCGAGGTGGGCGCGCAGCACGAGCTCGAACAGCGGGATGTCGAGGATCCGGGCCAGCATCAGGTCGCACTGGTCGCCGATGGCGCGGTAGTTGACCTCGATGATCCGGGCCCGGCCGTCCGGCTGGACGACGAACTCGGTGTGGCAGGCGCCGAGTCCGACGCCGAGCGCGTCGAGCTGGGCGAGCACCTGCGCGGTGACGTCCGCCGGGTGGGCGGGCACGAAGACCAGCGCCTCCTCGATGAAGTCCGGCGGCGGGGAGAGCCGGGTGCGGAACCCGCCGAGGACGTGCCGGGTGCGGGTGTCGCCCAAAGTCTCCAGGGTGTGCAGCTCGCCGGCCAGGAACTCCTCGGCGACCAGCACGGCGTCGCCGCGCCGGGCGGCGATCTCCGCGCGGCGCGCGGCGAGTTCGGCCGGGTCGGCGACCAGCGAGACGTCCTCGCTGGCCACGCCCTCGCGCGGCTTCAGCACGCACGGGAAGGGCACGTCCAGTTCGGCCGGGTCGGCGCCGGGCGGCAGTTCGACGGAGCGGACGGCGTCCAGGCCGGCCAGCGCCAGGTGGCGGCGCAGCTGGCCCTTGTCCTTGGCGCGCAGCGCGGCCTTCCAGTCCTTGGCGGGCAGGCCGAAGTACTCGGCGGCCAGCGCGGTCTGGGTCTGCAGGTGGTCGCTGTTGCTGAACACCGCGTCGGGGGCGTCGAGTTGCGAGATGGTGCTGATCACCGCGCGGAAGTCACGGACGTCGCACTCGACCAGTCGCGGTCTGAACTCGCGTTCCGCGTAGGCCCGGTGGTGGGGTTCGGCGTGGTCCGTCAGGACGGTGACGTCGAGCCCGAGTCCGGCCGCGGCGGGCAGGAAGCCGTCGGTCACCGAGTCGGTGGGGTTCAGGGCGAGCAGGTAGAGCCGCAAGGCGATCGGTCTCCGTTCGAGAGGGGAGGCAGCGGGTGCCCCGGGCGCCCCGGGGAATCGGGGGCGCCCGGAACGGCGGGCGGGGAGGGGCTACTTGGGGGCGTCGACGCCGGCGGCCCGGGCGATGTCGCCGAGCATCTGGTCGGCGGCCTGGACGCCGATGCCGGACATCCAGGTCTCGTCCGGGACGGTGAAGACCTTGCCGTTCTTGACCGCGTTCAGGCCCTGCCAGACGGCGGTCTGCTGGACCTCGGCCTGCTTGGTCTTGGACGGGTCGTCGGAGGTGGTGACGAACACCAGGTCGGCGTCGGCCTGGTTGATCAGCTCGGGGCTGACCTCCAGCATCGACTTGTCGACGTCGGGGGCCTTGATCGCGCGGGCCATGCCGACGTCCTTGAGCACCACGCCGCTGAACGAGGCGTTCTGGTAGAGGCGGGTCGGGCCGGCCACGAAGCGGACCACCGAGACGGTCGGGGCGGTGCCGTTGTACTTGGTCTTGACCGCCTCGCCGAGCTTGGCGGCGCGGGCCTCGTAGTCGCCGAGCGCCTTCGCGGCCTCGGTCTCCTTGCCGAGGGCCTGCGCGTACAGCTTGAGGTTGGCCTTCCACGGCTCGCCGGTGGTCTCGGCCATCACGGTCGGGGCGATCGCGTTGAGCTTGTCGTACACCTTCTCGTGGCGGACCTTGGAGGTGAGGATCAGGTCCGGCTTGAGCGAGGCGATCAGTTCGAGGTTCGGCTCGTTCATCGGGCCGACGTCCTTGGTGCCGTCGATCTTGCCCTTGAGGTAGGCGGGGAACCCGCCCTCGGTCTTCAGGTGCGGGGCGACCGCGCCGACCGGGGTGATGCCGAGCAGGGTGACGTCGTCCAGCTCGCCGGAGTCCAGCACCACGACGCGCTTGGGCTGGGACTTGATCTCGGCGGTGCCCAGCGCGTGCTTGACGCTGCGCGGGAACGCGGCGGCGCTGTCCCCGGCGGCCTGGCTCGCGGCGGGCTTGGCGTCGGCGGAGTCCTCGCTGCCGCAGGCGGTCAGCAGGGCGGTGGAGAGCAGGGCGGCCAGCACGGCGGCGGAGAGCTTGCGGTTGGTCATCTTCGGTTCCTCGCGGGGGAGTTCGGGGGAGTGCGGGGCGGTTCGGAGGCCGGGGAGTCGGCGCGCGGGCAGGGGGGATCGCCGGTGGGCGCGCGGGCGCCACCGGAAGTTCGGGGGGTGGGTCAGCGGCGGGCCAGCGGGACCACCAGCGGGGTGCCGGTCTCGGGGTCGGGGACGATCCGGCAGGGCACCTGGAAGACCCGTTCGACCAGTTCGGCGGTCAGCACCTCGCCGGGCGGGCCGGCCGCGGCCAGCTCGCCGTCGTGCAGGACGACCAGGTGGTCGGCGTAGCGGGCGGCCTGGCCGAGGTCGTGCAGCACCATGACGACGGTCCGGCCGGCGTCCCGGTGCAGGTCGGTGACCAGGTCGAGGACGTCCAGCTGGTGGCGCAGGTCGAGGAAGGTGGTGGGTTCGTCGAGCAGCAGCAGGTCGGTGTCCTGGGCGAGGGCGAGCGCGATCCAGGCGCGCTGCCGCTGGCCGCCGGAGAGCTGGTCGACCGGGCGGTCGCGCAGCGCGTCGGTGCCGGTGCGGCGCAGCGCCTCCTCGACGGCGGCCTGGTCGGCGGCCGACCAGGGGGTGAGCATCCGCTGGTGCGGGTAGCGGCCGAGCCGGACCAGCGCCTCGACGGTGACCGCCTCCGGGGTGACCGGCTGCTGCGGCAGCAGGCCCATCCGGCGGGCCAGCGCCCGGGCGGGCATCCGGTGGATGTCGGCGCCGTCCAGGGTGACGGTGCCGGCCGCCGGGGCGAGCAGCCGCACCAGGCCGCGCAGCAGGGTGGACTTGCCGCAGGCGTTCGGTCCGACGATCGCGGTGACCGCCCCGCCGGGCAGTTCCAGGTCCAGGCCCCGGACGACCGCGCGGTCGCCGTAGCGCAGGTGCAGGGCCCGCGCGGCCAGCCGGTCGGGGGAGGGGGCGGTCGTGGTCATCGGGAGCTCCTCTGCGGCGGTCGGCCCTGGCGGATCATCAGCGCCAGCAGCCAGGGGGCACCGAGCGTCGCGGTGACGGCGCCGACCGGCAGGCCGTGCACCGGCAGCACGTGCAGGACGAGGTGGTCGGCGGCGGTCAGCAGCAGCGCGCCGGTCAGCGCGGTCAGCGCCAGGGTGAGCGGGGTCGGCGGGCCGGCCAGCAGCCGCACCAGGTGCGGGACGGCGAGCGCCACGAACCCGACCGGTCCGGCCAGCGCGGCGGCCAGCGAGGCCAGCACCACGGCGAGCAGCAGCAGGCCGAGGCGGGTGCGGTGCGGGTCGAGGCCCAGGCCGCCGGCCGAGTCGTCGCCCAGGTCGAGCACCGCGACCCGGCGGTCCAGCAGGAACACCGCGGCGGTCACGGCGGCGATCGCCCCGCCGGCGCCCCACAGTTCGGGCCAGGTCCGCCCGTACAGCGAACCGGTGGTCCACTGCAGCGCCTGCCCGGCCAACTCGGCCGGGAACCGGACGATCATCAGGTTGACGGCCGCGGCCAGGCCCGCCTGCACGGCCAGGCCGACCAGCACCAGCCGGGTCACCGCCATCCGCGAGCCCCAGGCGAACGCGCCGAGCAGCGCGGCCGCCAGCAGGCCGCCGCCGAGCGCCGCCAGCGGGGTCAGCGTCTGCGAGGCGCCGGTGGCCAGCAGCAGCACCGCGCCGAACGAGGCGCCGCCGGTCACGCCGATCACGTCCGGCGAGGCCAGCGGGTTGCGGAACAGCCGCTGCAGCAGCGCGCCCGCCACCGCCAGGCCGGCGCCCGCGACCAGCGCGGACAGCACCCGGGGCGCCCGGAACTCCCGCACCACCAGGACGTCGCCGGCCGCGCCGGAACCGAACAGCGCGCGCAGCGCGTCCGGCAGCGGGATCGACACCTGGCCGGTGGACAGCGCCACCCCGGTCATCAGCACCAGCAGCACGGCGGCGGCCGCGATCAGCAGCAGGGTCCGCCGCCGGGCCCGGGCCAGCGCGCCGGGCTTCGTCCCGACCGGGGCGGGGGCGGTGCGGGCAGGGGTCAGGGTGTCCGGGCTCATCGGGCCGCCGCCGCCTTCCGGGCCAGCACCGCGAGCAGCGGCGCGCCGAGGAACGCGGTGACGATCCCGACCTCGATCTCGGACGGCCGCACCACCAGCCGGCCCAGCACGTCCGCGAGCAGCAGCAGCACCGGACCGGCGATCAGGCAGCCCGGCACCAGCGCCCGGTGGTCGTTGCCCAGCAGCGGACGCACCAGGTGCGGCGCCGCCAGTCCGACGAACGCCACCGGTCCGGCCACCGCGACCGAACCGGCCGCCAGCAGCACCACCGCCAGGCCGCCCGCCACCCGGATCCGCGCCACCGGCACGCCCAGCGCCTGCGCGGTCTCGTCGCCGAGCGCCAGCGCGTTCAGCGCGGGGGCGATCAGCAGCGCCAGCACGACGCCGACCGCGAGCAGCGGCAGCACCTGGTACAGCCCGTCCAGGCTCCGCCCGCCGATCGAACCGGCCAGCCAGAACCGGGCCTCGTCCAGCGTCCGCCGGCTCGCCAGCATCAGCGCCGACGTCCAGGACACCAGCACCGCCGACAGCACGGTCCCGCCGAGCGCCAGGCGCACCGGGTCCAGGTCGCCCGAGCGGCGCGCCATCCCGTAGGCCAGCAGCGCGGCGCCGGTCGCGCCCGCCACCGCGAACCAGACGTACTGCAGGGGGTGCGACAGGCCCAGCGCGAAGATCGCGGTCACCACGGCGAACCCGGCCCCCGCGTTGATGCCCAGCGTGGTCGGCGACGCCAGCGGGTTGCGCGTCACGCCCTGGGCGACCGCCCCGGCCGCGCCGAGCGCCGCGCCCACCGCGATCCCGATGACGGTGCGCGGCACCCGCAGGCCGACCACCACGTCGGCGTCCGGTCCGTGCAACCGGCCTGACAGGGCGTCGAGCACGGTCGGGAGCGGGATCGACCGCGAACCGAGGACCAGGCTGAGGGCCGCGCACAGCGCGAGCGCCCCGAGGCCGGCGGCGAGCAGCAGGGACTGCCGCAGGACCGCGGGCCGGGGCGCCGGAGCCGTGGACACGGATGGTTCTGTTCTGAGCACAGAAAGAGATTTTGGTTAGGCTAACCTAAATAAGTCAAGTGCCCGGTGGGGGCACGGGACGTGACCCGCGCCTCACTGCGGAAGGAAGCCGCCATGCTCGACCTGCCCGCCCGGCCCGCGCCGACCGCCGGACACCTCGCCCGGACCTACCGTCAACTCGCCGCCGCCTGCCCGGCCCTGACGCTCACTCTGGTCGACACCGCGCCGGGGGACGACGGAGCGTCAGCACCCGGGCGGGACTGGGTCCCCGCCGACCGGCTCGCCTCCGCCGCCGAACGCCTCGTCGAGGCCGAGGCCGCCCGGATCCGCGACCGCCACGGCACCACCCCGCGCCCGCACGTCGCCGCCTCCCGGCTGCTGCACCACCACCTGTGGACCACCTCGCTGCTGATCACCGGCATCTGGTACCTCGAAGGGCGGATCCCGCGGCTCCCCGCCGACCGGCTCTGGACCGACGCCGCCACCGGCGACTTCGCCCTCCGCCCCGGCGACTGGGTCCCCGGCGACGAGACCGCCCTGCGCGACACCGTCGCCGCCCACCTCGGACCGGTCCTCGCCGCCTTCCAGCCCCACGTCCGCCGGGGCCCCCGCGCCCTGTGGGGCATGGCCACCGACGACCTGGTCTCCGGCATCTGGTACCTCGGCCGGATGCTCGACCGGGAGGACCACGCCGTCGCCACCGCCGCCGCCCTGCTCCCCGCGGGCGCCGCCCCCTGGACCGGCACCGCCGACTTCCGCCACGAGAACGGCGCCTGGACCCGCACCCGGCAGGGCTGCTGCCTCTACTACGCCGTCGACCCGGCCAGCCCCTGCGCCACCTGCCCGCGCCGGGGCTGATCCGCCTCAACCCGCGGTCAGGTGGGCGTAGACCACGGTGTTGTCCTGGTAGCCGCCACGGGCGCGGTCGAACGCGCCGCCACAGGTGATCAGCCGCACCTCGGCCCGGGACGCGGGCGCGTACACCTCGTCCGGGACGCCGCTCTTCGGATAGGCGACGACCCGGTCCACGGTGAAGACGGCGGCGGCGCCGTCCGCCCGGTCGACGGTCACGGTCGCGCCGGGCCCGAGCCGGGAGAGCAGGTAGAAGACACCCGGACCGGCCGGAGTGTCCACGTGCCCGGCCAGCACCGCGGTGCCCCGCTCGCCCGGACTGGTCCCCGCCGCGTACCAGCCCGCGCTGCCGCCCCGATCCATCGGCGGGGGCCGCAGCGCCCCGTCCGGCCCGAGCGTGAGCGGCAGCAGCCCGGCGTCGACTCCCAGCGAGGGGATCCGCAGCCGGGTCGGCACCGACCGCGCCAGCGCCGGGGCGTCGGCGGCGGCCGGGACGGCGCTCGCCCGCGCCGGTACGGGCGCGGGCGGGGGAGGGGCGGGAGCGCCGGCGGTGGCGAACGCGGTGGCGGCCCCGGCGAGCGCGACCGCCGCCGCGACCAGCGCCGCGACCAGGCCGTTCCCGTTCCGGTCCGCCCGGCCCCGACCGCTGTCGGGCGTGCCGACCGCCGTGCTGCCCACGCCGCCCCTCCGCGGGCCCGGGCTCAGCGCCCGCCGGCGCGGGTGCGACGCCGGACCACCAGCGCGGACCCGCCCGCCGCCACCGCCAGCGCGCCCAGCACCGCCACGGCCCGGCCGTGGTCGGACGGCCCGTAGCCGGCCGCGACCGCACCGCGCGGCACCGCGGCCGTCGAGGCCGAGGCCGAGGTCGAGGCGGAGGCGGACGCGGCGACGGAGGCGCCTGCCGAGGCCGAAGCGGAGGCCGAAGCGGAAGCGGCGGCCGAGGCGGAGGTCGAAGCCGAAGCCGAGGCCGCGGCCGCGGCGGAGGGCGAGGCGCTCGCGGAGGCCGCGACGCCCGCGGGCAGGTCCTCGCAGGCGATCCCGTCGTTGTCGGCGTCGAGGTTGTTCGGGTCGGAGCGGTCCGCCTCCAGCACCGCCTGTGCCTCCGGCTGGGTCTGGAAGTCGGAGCAGTTCTTCACGTCCGCGGCGGGCGCCAGCGCCTGCGCGGAGGTGGCCGAGGCGACCGGGACGAGCACGGCCGCGCCCAGGGTGGCGGCGGCGAGGACGGAGTGAACACGCATGACCATCACGTTCCTTCACAACGGGTAAGGGGACTGCCACCCATCGTGTCCACCGCCGCCGCGCCCGCCACCGGAACCCGGACCGGTCGGCCCGTCGAACGGCGCCCGCCACCCCGCGCCGGCGGGCCGCCGCGCCCCGGCGAGGTTCCCGGCCGCCGCTGGTCCGATCGGGGCCGGGCCGCGCGACCGCCCCCGCATTCGCCCGTCCGGGGGCGGGTCGGCCGACCGGCGGCCCGGGCGGGCCCGGGCGGTGGGCGTTCGCGCAGGTCAGCGCGGTCTTATCGCCTTTGAAAACCGTCATCGGTGCAGCCTTTGCCAAGGTGCGGGACGGTGCGCTTCACTTCCCCGCGTCGAACGGCCGAACGGCCGGGTGCAACGAGACGGGGGCGCGGATGGGTGCGGGACACGGCCACGGGCACGACCACGAGCACGGCCACGGGCACGGTCCCGACGGGCACGCGCACGGCGTGTCGGCCGACGCGGACCGGCGCTGGCTGGCCATCGCGCTCGCGCTGATCTGCGGCTTCATGGCGGTCGAGGTCGTCGTCGGCCTGGCCGCCGGCTCGCTCGCGCTGCTGTCGGACGCGGCGCACATGCTGACCGACGCCGCGTCGATCGTGCTGGCGCTGGTGGCGATGCGGCTGGCGGCCCGGCCGGCCCGGGGCGGGTTCACCTTCGGGCTGAAGCGGGCCGAGATCCTGTCCGCCCAGGCGAACGGCCTGTCGCTGATCCTGCTGGCCGCCTGGCTGACGTACGAGGCGGTGGAGCGGCTGGTCAGCCCGCCGGAGGTGACCGGTTCGCTGGTGCTGTGGACGGCGCTGGCGGGCATCGCGGTGAACGTGGTCGCCGCCTGGTGCCTGTCGAGGGCGAACCGCACCTCGCTGAACGTCGAGGGCGCCTACCAGCACGTCCTGAACGACCTGTTCGGGTTCGTCGCGACCGCGGCGGCCGGCCTGGTGGTGATGACCACCGGGTTCGCCCGGGCCGACGCGATCGTCTCGCTGGTCGTGGTGGTGCTGATGGTGAAGGCCGGGTACGGGCTGCTGAAGGAGTCCGGCCGGGTCTTCCTGGAGGCCGCGCCGGCCGGGGTCGACCCGGACGCGATCGGCGACGCGATGGTGGCCCGGCCCGGCGTCGTCGAGGTGCACGACCTGCACGTGTGGCAGATCACCTCCGGCCAGACCGCGCTGTCCGCGCACGTCCTGGTCGACCCCGACCGGGACTGCCACGCGGTGCGCGAGGACCTGGAGCGCGAACTCGCCCACCGCGACGGCATCACCCACACCACCCTGCAGGTCGACCACGCGGCCGCCGAACTCCTCACCGTCGGCGCCCCGCCCCGCCCCGACGGCCACTGCGCCGAACCGCACGGCGCCGTCCACCGCGAGGAGCCGCACACCCACTGACGGCCCGGGCCCGGGCCGGGGGACTACTCGCCCGCCAGCCGGGCGTACTCCCAGGGGTCGTGGGCGCTGAAGGGCACGACCCGTCCGGCCTGTTCGCGGACCAGCTCGCGCAGCCGGGCCCGGTTGCCCAGCCGTAGCGGCCGGTCGACCTCGGTGAGCTGCTGCAGGACGTCCGTGCCGGGGTGGCCTTCGGGCCGGTCCGGGTCGATCTCGCGGTGGAAGTAGTAGGCGTCCCCGCAGTGGAGCAGCCAGTGTCCGGCGTCGCGGTCCCGGACCGCGACGGCGGCGTGGCCGGCGGTGTGTCCGCCGAGCGGGACGAGCGCCAGGTCTTCGGCGAGGCGGGGGAGCGGGCGGACGGCGTCGAACCCGAACCACGGCTCCGTGGCGGTGGATCGGTGGGCCGCCCACCTGGGGCGGTGCGCCCAGTGGGCGGGGCGGTAGCGGATCCGGTCCTCGGGGTGCGGTCCGGGGGCGCCGAGGGCGGCGCGCCGTTCGGCCTCCAGCAGGTGGACCTCGGCGTCGGGGAAGTCCGGCAGGCCCCCGGCGTGGTCGAGGTCGAGGTGGGTGAGCAGGACGTGCCGGACGTCGCGCGGGTCGTGGCCGAGCGCGCGGACCCGGTGCAGGGCCGTCTCCGCGAGGTCGAGCACGGGTTGGGCGCGCCCGCGGAACTCCGGCCCCAGGGTCCGGTCGGGGTCGGCGACGTCGGCGGTGCCGAGTCCGGTGTCGACCAGGACGAGGCCGTCCCGGTCGGTCTCCAGCAGCAGGCAGTGGCAGACCGCCGGACGGCGCTCGCCCCGGTGCTCGACGGTGCGCAGTGAACCGCAGTTGAGGTGGTGGATCCGCATGTCCCCCCCTGGGGGCAGGGGTCGTCCGCCACGGAGAATAGCGAACGACCGATCGTTAATAGCGAACGGTCGTCAGGTTATGCTCGCTCCATGAGCCCGCGCAAGTCCGCCGCCGAAGCCACCGCCACCCGCGCCCGGATCCTCGACCGCACCCTCGCCCTGGCCGTCGTCACCGGACTGGAGGGCGTCACCATCGGAGCGCTCGCCGACGACCTGGACATGAGCAAGGCCGGGGTGATCGGCCCGTTCGGCACCAAGGAGGAACTCCACCTCGCGGCCGTGGACGAGGCGGTGGCCCGCTTCCGGGAGACGGTCCTCGCCCCGCTGTCCGGCGCCGACCCCGGCGCCGGACGGCTGGTCCGGGCCCACGACGCCTGGTTCGCCTACATGACCGCCGACGGGCACGCGGGCTGCCTCCTCACCGCCGTCGCCGCCGAGTTCGACGCCCGCCCCGGCCCGGTCCGCGACCGGGTCCGCGCGGCGCTCGCGCGCTGGGACGCCTTCGTCCTCGGCGAACTGGACGCGGGCCTCGCCGCCGGCGAGCTGCCCCCCGGCACCGACACGGCACAGCTGCTCTTCGAACTGCGCGGCATCGCGCTGGCCGCCGACCAGGGCATCCAGCTCTGGCAGGACCCGCAGGCCGCCACCCGCGCCCGCCGCGCCGTCCGCCGTCTCCTCGCACCCGCCTGACACCCCGCCGCCGCCACCGCCACCGCCACGGCCCCACGGCGCCGCCGCAGCCCCCGCCCCGGCCGGGCCCGGCGGCGGCCGCCGGCAGCGCCCGTGGCCGGCGCTCGTGGCCGGCGCTCGTGATCAGTACACCTAGTCGGCGGCGGTCAGGAACGCGTCGCCGAACAGCCAGTTGCCGAGCGCCCCGGCGTCGTCGCTGGTCCAGAACTCCCAGAGCGCGGCGGCCAGTTCACCGACCGACAGGGTGCCGTCGCCGTCCAGGTCGAGCCGTTCGAAGGCCTGGTCGGCGGTGCCCGGCGGCAGGCCGAGGGCGCGGTGGAAACGGGTGAACTCCTCGGCGGTGACCCGCCCGTCGTCGTCGCGGTCGCACAGCGCCCAGATCGCCCCGGCGGCGGCCAGCGCGCCGGGGCCGGGCGGACCGGCCTGGGCACCGGAGAGGCGGAGCAGCCCGGCCCGGTACTCGTCCGGGTCGATCCGGCCGTCGCCGTCGACGTCCAGCTCGGTGCGCAGCGCCTCCCACCAGGCGGCGCCGACCCGGAGCATCGCGACCGACTTCGGCGAGTCGAACGGCACCCCGGCGGCGGCGATCAGCCGGGCCGTCAGGGTCAGCACGTCCGCCGCGTCGACCACCCCGTCGCGGTTCTGGTCGGCGAAGCCGAAGCACACGTCGATCTTCCGCTCCAGCACCCGGTTCTCCCCGGCCGTCCCGGTCATCGCCACCTCCGCCGCCTGGCCACCGTGCCGGTCACCGTGCCCGGGCCAAGCTAGGCCCCGCACCCGGGCCCGGGCGCGGAACACGCCGGGCCGCTGCGCCGTCCGGGTGGCGGCCAGCGGGTCGGCGACGGCCCGGTCCGGACGGTCTCCTAGCGTCGGGGAGCCCGCCCGCACCCGCTCCGGAGCCGCCGCGTGAACGAACCGACCGACCGCCCGCTGGACCTGCTGATCACCGGCGCGGACGTCGCCGACGGCACCGGACGCGACCTGCGCGCCGTCGAGGTCGGCATCCGCGACGGCCACGTGGTCGCCGTCGGCCCGCGGCTCGACCGGCCCGCCGCCGGGACGCTGGACGCCCGCGGCCTGGTGCTCGCCCCCGGCTTCGTCGAACTGCACAGCCACGGCGACCCGGTGGCGCTGCGCGACGCCGAGAGTTCGCTGCGCCAGGGCGTCACCACCGAGATCCTCAACCCGGACGGCTTCGGCACCGAGGGCGCCCCCTGGACCGACACCATGGCCACCCCCGACATCGAACGGACCCTGGCCTTCGCCGCCGAACCCCCCGGCCCGGCGATCAACGTCGGCGCGTACGTCGGCCTCGGCGCGGTCTGGGCGGCCGGCGCCGGCTGGGAGGACCGCCGCCCCGCGCCGGACGCGCTGGAGCGGATGCGCGCCCTGGTGCGGCGGGCCGCCGGGGCCGGCGCCTGGGGCGTCTCGGCCGGCCTCTACTACCCGCCCAGCGCGTACGCCACCACCGACGAGGCCGTCGCGGTGGTGTCGGCCGCCGCGCCCTGGCGGATGGCGTTCGCCAACCACATCCGCAACGAGGGCCCGCGGGTCCGGGAGGCCACCGCGGAGAGCCTGCTGATCGCCGAACGGGCCGGACTCGTCCCGGTCATCGCCCACCTCAAGGCGATGGGCCCCGACAACTGGGGCGCCACCACCGACACCCTCGCCGCGCTCGCCGCCGCCCGCGCCCGGGGCGTGCCCGCCGCCGGGGAGGTCTACCCGTACCTGTCCAGCCGCACCGGCCTGGCCGTCCTCGTCCCGCCCGAGCACCGCTCCGGCGGCGAGGCCGCGATGCTCGCGGGCTTCGCCGACCCGGCGAAGCGGCGGCAGGTCGCCGCCGGGATCCGGCGGATGCTCGGCGAGCGGGTCGCCGACGCGCGCGGCGTCCACCTGGAGGGCACCGGCGGCACCCTCGGCGCGTACTGCGCGGAACACGCCGTCGGCGCGGGCGAGGCCGTCATCCGGCTGCTCGAACGGGACCCGCAGGCGATGGCGGTCTACGACTTCGGCCACGAGAGCGACCTGGAACGGATCCTCCGCCAGCCCTACGTCGCGATCGCTTCCGACGGCGGCGCCTGCCGCGACGAACGCACCCACCCCCGCCACTACGGCACCCAGCCCCGGGTGCTGGCCCGCTACGTCCGCGACCGGCACCTGCTCACCCTCCCGCAGGCCGTCCGCCGGATGACCGCGCTGCCCGCCGCGATCCTCGGCCTGCCCGACCGCGGCGTGCTCGCCCCCGGCGCCGTCGCCGACCTGGTCCTGTTCGACCCCGACGCCGTCCGCGACCTGGCCACCTACGAGCGGCCCCGGCAGTACGCCGAGGGCGTCCGGCACGTCCTGCTCGCCGGGGCCTTCGCGCTGCGCGACGGCCGCCCCACCGGCCTGCGGGCCGGCCGGGTGCTGCGCCGGCCCCCGTACGCGGTCAGCGACCCGGACGCCGGCCGGACCGGCACCGGCGTCCGGGTCACGGCCCGCGGACCCGGCTGCGCACTCGACCTGACCGGCGGCGCGCGCGGCGGCCCGGCGACCGGCCCGGTACGGCTGCGCGACCCGGACGGGCGGACCTTCACCGCCACCGGCGCGGGCAGCCTGCGGGCCGGCCGCGACTGGGCCGTGCTGACCGGTCTCGGGACGTACGGCGACGGGCCCGCCCGGCCGTTCCACGCGGTCGTGCAGGCCGCCGACCCCCGGCAGCGCGGCCGCCCCTCCGTCGCCTGGTCCGTCGCCGGGGCGCCGCCCGCGTACGCGGCACTGGACGGCGCGGTGACGGTGGCGGCCGCCGCCGACGACCCGGTCACTGGCGGGTGACGGCCGCCTCCACCGCAGCGGACGGTGCCCCCGCCGCCGTCGCCGGGTCCGCGCCGGAGGTGAACGGGCCGAGCAGCGCCCGGTGGTCGCCCGGGTCGACCAGGCGCAGGCCGCGGTCCCGGAACGCGGCGAACTCCGCCGGGCCGGGCAGCGAACGGTAGCGGCGCAGCGACCGGTCCTGCCGCAGCGCGGGCACCGGCCGCCCGGCCAGCACCCGGGGCAGCACGTCCAGCAGCACCCGGACGCCCTCCGGGTAGGCGTGCGCGACGTGCCAGGCGAGCGAGCGCGCCGGGTCGACCGGGAGCCGGCCGATGCCGAGGACCGGGCCGGTGTCCACGCCCCGGTCGATCCAGTGGACCGTGCAGCCGATCGAGTCCCGGCCCTCCAGCATCGTCCAGAACGGCGAGAACAGGCCCGCGTAGCGCGGGAGTTCACCCGGGTGCACGTTGAGGACGCCGAGCCGGGGCACGGCCAGCGACTCCTCGTGGAAGATCAGGCTGAACCGGACCGAGACCACCAGGTCCGGGGCGAACGCGGACAGCGCGCGCAGCCCGTCCCCGCCGTTGACCTCCCGCACCGGGCGGCACTCCAGGCCGTGGCGGCGGGCCAGGTGGCCGAAGCTCAGCAGCCGGCCCGGCGGGCGCTCCAGCCCGTCCAGGGCCGGGAACAGCAGCCGGTTGGGCAGGTCGCGCTCGAAGCGCCGCAGCCGGGCCAGCTCCGGCACGCCGTGCTCGTCGGCGCGCGCCACCTCGGACATCAGCACCTGCACCCGGTGCCCGGCCAGCCCGGGCAGCAGGTGGTTCAACGCCACGCAGCCCGGCAGGTCGCGCTTGGTGCACACGGTGATTCGCATGCCCCCACCCTCACCGCGCCCGGCCCGCGCCGCACCGCGCCCGCCGTCCGCCGGGTGACGGCCCGGGACCGGCGCGGGCCCCGGGGGCGGGCCGCTGCGGGGACCGCGCTTCAGGACCGGCGGGCGTGGTCGCGGAGCCAGGCCAGGACCTGGCCGGCGTGCCGGTCCGGCGGGAAGACCGGGTGGAAGACGTGCTCGACCACGCCGTCCAGGACGACCAGGGTCAGCCGCCGGTAGAGCGTCAGCCCGCCGGTGGTGAAGGTGGGGAGGTCCAGCGCCCCGGCCAGGCGGCGGGCGGGGTCGGACAGCATCCGGAACGGGAGGCGGAGCCGTTCGGCCACCTCGCGCTGGTAGTCGCCGTCCTGGCCGGAGAGGCCGTACACCCGGGCCGCGCCGGCCGCGAGGAGGTCCTGGTGGTGGTCGCGGAAGCCGCACGACTCGGCGGTGCAGCCCCGGGCGCCGGGGATCGAGTTCCAGCCCTCGGGCAGGTCGGTGTCCGGGCGGCCGGTCAGCGGGTAGACGTAGAGCACCGTGCGTCCGGGGCCCAGCGCGGCGAGGTCGACGGTGGTGCCGTCGGTGGCGGGGAGCTCCAGCCGCGGCATCCGCGCCCCGGGCAGGTGGTCGGCGGCGCCGTCGTCCGCGGGGACGGGCAGCCCGGCGGGCAGGACCGCGTGGTCGGCGATCAGGCCGTTCGTCCGGTCGGTGCCTGGGCCGGGGCCGGTGCCGGGGTCGGTCGTGCGGTCGTGCGGTCGGTCGGGCGTGCGGTCGGTGATGCGGTCGGTCATCGGTTCCCCTCCGTGGGCCGGTGCGAAGCGGCTGGTGCGGTGGGCGGCCTCGCGCAGGTGCGCCACCAGCACCGCCCGGCGGGCGGTGAGGCCCTCGATCCGCTGCGTCAGCTCGTCGATGGCGCCCCGGTACCCGGCCAGCGCGGCCGGGCAGTCGTCCGCGTGCGGGTGGCCCAGGGCCAGGCACTCCAGGAACGGCCGGGTCGCCTCGGCGGGGATGCCGAGGCGACCCAGCGTCCGGATCTCCCGCGCGAGCCGTACGTCCTGCTCGTCGTAGTCCCGGTAGCCGTTGGCCAGCCGGGCCGGTGCGAGCAGTCCCAGCGACTCGTAGTAGCGCACCGCCTTGGTCGTCACACCCGCTCGCCGGGCCACCTCACCGATCCGCACGCCGCTCACCTCGAAGAACCCTAAACCTTGCCCCTGAGGGTAAGGTCAAGCGCCGCCGTGCCCGGGCACCGGCCCGCTCACCGGCCCGGGGCGGGCGGCCCGGTGCTGTCCGCGGGTTCAGTCGGCCGGGTCCGCGGCCAGGTGCCAGGCCAGGGCGAGCACCGCCGCGTCGTCGTCGGTGCCGCCCGCGAAGGCGCGGGCGTCCCGCTGGAGGCGGTCCACCAGCTCCTGCGGCGGCAGGCCCGCGCAGGCGGCCAGGCGGGCCGACAGCGGGTAGAAGGCGCCGGAGCCGTCGCGGGCCTCGGACAGGCCGTCGGTGTACAGCAGCAGCGTGTCGCCCGGCTCCAGGCGGACGACCTCCCGCTGCCGCGCGCCGGGGGCGTGCAGTCCCAGCGGGAGCCCCGGCCGGACCGGCAGCTCGGAGACGTCCGCCCCGCGCAGCAGCAGCGGTGCCGGATGCCCGCAGGACAGGCCGCGGACCCGCCCGTCCGCCCCCGCCTCCAGCAGCAGCGCCGTGACGAAGGACTCCGGGTCGGTGAGGTACCGGCGCAGACTGGTGTCCAGCCGCTCGGCGAGCGCCTCCAGCGAGGGCGCGTCCAGCACCGCCTCGTGGAAGGCCCCGAGCACGACCGCCGCCGTCGCCACCGCGTCCAGGCCCTTGCCGCGCACGTCACCGATCAGCGTCCGCAACCCCGAGGGGGTATCTGCCACCGCGTACAGGTCCCCGCCGATCCGGGCGTGCCGGGCCGCCGCCCGGTAGGCCGCGGCGATCGCGTACGGTCCGACCGCCGCCGGCACCGGACGCAGCACCGCCCGCTGCGCCGCCTCCGCCACCGTCGCCACGCTCACCAGCCGGGCCGCCGCGCGCTCGCCGCGCCGCACCACGAAGCAGGCCAGCGCCGCGATCCCGGCGATCACCAGGGTGGTCCCGACCGCCGCCCCGGCGGGCCCCGGATCGGAGAGCACGAACACCCAGCGGGTGGCCGCCGCGACCAGCGCCGCCGCGACGATCGCGAGCGGCCCGAACGCCAGTGCCACCATCGCCGGCACCGCCACCAGCACCGACGGCAGGTGCCAGCGCTCCGTCCCGTACTGCAGGCCCACCACCAGCGCGTACAGCGCGACGGCACCCAGCAGCGCCACCGCGCGGGTCACCGGCGCCGGATCCCCGGCACCGCCCCCGGGGCGGTCGTCGACGGGCGTACTCCCTGGTTCTCCTGCGGCCCTGCCGCCACGAGCGGACACGCCGGACAGTCCACCAGCCGATCCGCCCGGCGGACCGCTCCGACACGGCCGCCCCGGCACGGCCGCGCCGGAGCGGCCCGCCGCCCACCGCGCGCGGCCGTGCGTCGACGGTCAGGAACGCCGGAGCTTCCGGACGACCAGCCACACCACCACGCCCACCACCACGACCACCAGCACCAGCACGATCAGGAAGCCGATCAGGCCGCCCTTCGACTTCTTCTTCTTCTTCGCCTTGCTCTTCGCCAACTGTGCGTGCTGCTCCGCCCGCAGCCCGACCGACGCCCGCACCTGCCCCTGCGCCGGCCCGCCGACCGCCGGCGCCTGCGGCCCGCCCGCGACCGCGGCCGCCGCGACAGCCGCCCGCGGCGCGGCCGCCGCCGTACCGGTGGCCAGCGTCGCGCCGCCACCCACCAGCGCCAGCGCCAGCAGCGCCCCCGCCAGACGTGTCCTCATCAGCCCTACCCCGTTCCCGCCCGGCCCCCGCGGCCGGCGTCCGGCCCACTCTGGCAGGCCCGGCCCGGGCCGCGACAGGGGAACGCGCCGGGCCGTTCCCGGACTGTGACGGTGTAACGGGATCGTGCCCCACGGAACGCTCAGTCGAAGTCGAACCGCTGCTCGGCATCCGCGACTTGGGCGAGGTGCAGGGGCGGGGGTGATACACGAGAAGCAGGTTGCCGGCCATCAAGCCGATGGATGTACTCCGGGGGAAGGCCACCTGGCCGCCAGCGCCGGCTCCTTTCGACGAGAGGGCGGATCGCGGCGCGCACTCGGTCCGGTGCCAGGTGGCTGATCCGGGTGAACAGCGTGCCGAGAGCCGAATCGCCCAGGACGCCGAACTGCTCCAGCGCGGTCAACCGTTCGAGCGGCAGGGCCGTGGTCGGGCTCGTCCTGTCGAGCATCGCCGACGTCTTCCGGGACGGCGATCGTTGCCCACCCAGGGCGATGGTCACGGCGGATGACGTCGTGAGCAGGGTTTGGAGCTCGGGGGTGGGGAGGGGGGTGATGATTCGATCGAGTGGGTCGACCAGCTCGTCCGGCAGGGGCGGACCCGGGACGGTGATCAGGGCGGTCGAGGCGGTCGATCGTGCCGCGGCCCGGGACGGCGGTGCCGGAGACCGAGGTGAGGAGGTGGTAGGCGGTCGCACCCTCCGTGATCAGGCGGGTGATGTTCGCGTGTTCCTCGTGGACGGCCGCGGTCAGCCGGCGCACCGGGGCCTGGATCGGCTTGCCGGTCCACTTCACCCGGTAGACCGTGAACGTGCCGCCCGGGCCGGGGAGCACGGCGTCGCGGCCGCCGTCGCCGTGGCCGACGGGGAGGCAGCGGATTTCGGGCAGGTCATGGGCGAGGAGCGCGCCGCAGAGTCGTTGGAAGGGCTTCTCGCCGAGTCGTTCGTACTGGTCATCGCCCGTCAGCTCGGTCAATCGTTCCTCCGCGCCCGCCCCGTGAGCCATCGACCCTGGCCGAAGCCTCGGACGGCCGGGTCGATGGCTCGGCAGCGGGACCGGGGGATCAGTCCTGCGGAGCGCCCGGAGTGCCCGGGGTGACGGGGGTGAGGGCCGGGGGCCAGTCGGGGAGGAGGTCCGCCGTCTGCGGGGCGTAGAGGCGGAGGGTGACGGTGAAGGTGCCGGAGGTGGGGATGGGGAGCCAGTTGGCGGTCCGCGTGGAGGGGTCGGCGGGGGGATCGGCCTGGACGTGGAGGGTGGTGGCGCCGTCGGGGTCGGTGAGGGGGGTGGCGAAGTGGCCGATGGCGTAGATGTCCTCGGGGTTGTCGACCAGGAAGCTGGCGGAGTCGTAGGCGGTGAGTGACCAGAAGGCGTTCACCGGGGGAAGCTGCCCGGCCGGGAAGGTGAGGGTGTAGGCGAGGGGGGCGCCGTCGGCGTCGGTGGCGGCGTTGCCGGCCATCGGGTAGAGGGCGTCCTGCGGGAGGTTGGCGCCGAGGCCGATGTCGGCGACGTAGGCGCGCTGCAGGTAGTCGGTGCCGTAGGTGCCGATGCCGGTGGTCATGAAGGTCCAGCCGTTGACCGGGGCTGGGCCCTGGTGGTGCGCGATGGCGTCGAGGCCGGCGGCCTTGGCGAGGTCGAGGGTCTCGGCGTCGGGGAGCCGGTCGGCGTCGTACGGGTGGAGGCCGAGTTCGGCGAGCAGCGCGGAGGTGCGCTCGTCCGGCGGGTCGAGGGGGGTGTGCTCCAGCAGGGCGGCGAGCTCCTCGAAGAACTCGGGGCCGGTGAGCCGGGTGATCTCCTCGGACGGCGGGGTGGTGGGCAGGTTGGGGTCGTAGCTGCCGCCGGGGGGCGTGTAGGCGCCGCCGTCGGTCCAGACGTCCAGCGGGAGCAGGCGCATCTGGTCCTGATAGCCGGTGACGGTCTGCACCTCGGCGTCGCTGGTGTCGTGCAGTTCGATGCGGCCGATCAGCCAGACGGTGTCCGTCGGGAACGCCACCCGCAGCAGGCCGTCCGGGAGTTCGCCCTGCCAGTCGGGGCCGGTCAGCGCGTACGAGTAGACCTGGACGTCCTGGGTGGAGTCGATGGCCGGGGCGGTGAGCGGGGCGATGCTGCTGGGGGACTGCTCGCTGGTGTTGGACCAGGCGTCCATCAGCTGCATCAGCCAGTAGCGGCCCTCGTCCATGACCGGGACCTCCAGCACGAGCGGCCCGGCGGAGAGGTCGATCCAGGCCTGGGTGTAGAGGGTGTCCAGGTTGGGTCGGACCACGTCCTTCGTCTCGGGCGTGGGCAGCGTGGTGTGCTGGCAGAACTGGTTGACCGGGGCCTGGGTCGCGTTGGGCTGCTCGGTGTTGGTCTGCAGCCGACGGGTCAGCTCCATCATGACCGGCGCGTAGCCGAAGACGTAGGCGTCGGTGGCCTCGGCGAGCTGCGGACGCCGGGTCGGGTCGTTGGTCAAGTCCTCGTCCTCTCAAGCGGGTTGGAGCACTGACGCTAACGACCTGGGCGGGGCGGCCACAGCGGTGGATCAAGCCGATGTGAAGGGCCTGCACAAATGGATGGTTAGGTTCCGTTCTTCCCCGCTCGTCACAGTGATCACGTCTGCCGGTCCCGCGCGGCCGGCGTATCCGCTCGTCGGGGCGGCGGGCCCGGGAGGGCGGGCCGGGCCCGGCGTCGGCGCGGCGGTGGCGCGATCGGGACTGCCGCCGACCGCACCGGGAGGGGAGGCCGGTGGATCCGGGACGGTCCCTGGCGGGAAGGTGTGAATGGTGCTTCACTTCTTCCATGGCCTACCGCAAGACCCCGGCCGAGATCCGCCGGCTCGACACCGCGAAGGAACGCCTGGTCGCCCGGGCCACCGAGGTCGTCGCCGAAGTGGGCTGGGCGCAGGCCTCCGTCACGGCCGTCGCCGACGCCGCCGGGATCGCCGCCGGCTCCGTCTACCAGCACTTCCCCTCCAAGGCGGCGCTCGCCGTCGAGGTCTTCCGGCGCGCCGCCGGACGCGAGGTCGAGGTGCTCGGCGAGGTGCTGCGCGGCCCCGGCGACCCGCTCGAACGGCTCGCCCGCGGCGTCCGGGTGTTCGCCCGCCGCGCGCTGGAGAACCGCGGCCTCGCCTACGCCCTGCTCGCCGCCCCCGCCGAACCCGCCGTCGGCGCCGAACGCCTCGCCTTCCGCCGCCGCTACCGCGCCCTGTTCGCCGAAGTCGTCCGCGAAGGCGTCGCCACCGGTCGACTCCCCGCCCAGAACGGCGAGGTCACCGCCGCCGCGCTCACCGGCGCGATCGGCGAAGTCCTGGTCGACCCGCTCGGCACCCCCGCCGCCGCCGACGTCGACGCCCTGCTCGCCGACCTCACCGCCCTCGCCCTGCGCTGCGCCGGTGCTCCACCCGCCTGAACCCACCGCCCCGCCCGCGCCCCCACACCCTCCGGAGCCCCCGTGACCGCCAGCCGGCCCACCGCCACCACCCACCACGTCACCAACCAGGCACCGCCGTTGACCGGACACGACGTCGCCGCCGACCCCGTCCTGCTGGAGGGGCTGGACCGCGAGGGCGCCGGCTGGCACCGCGTGGAACTCCACCGCCTCGGCCGGCTGGCCGGCGGCGAGCAGGCCCAGCGGTGGGCCGACCAGGCCAACCGGCACGAACCCGAGCTGCGCACCCACGACCGCTACGGCAACCGCGTCGACGAGGTCGAGTTCCACCCCGCCTACCACCACCTGATGGACCTCTCGGTCGGCGCCGGCCTGGCCGGCGCCGCCTGGGCCGACCCCCGCCCCGGCGCGCACGTCGCCCGCGCGGCCGGCTTCATGGTCGCCACCACCCTCGAACCCGGCCACCTCTGCCCGGTCTCCATGACGTACGCCGTCGTCCCGGCGCTCCGCCACGCGCCCGAACTCGCCGCCGTCTACGAGCCGTTGCTCACCAGCCGGACGTACGACCCCGGGCTGCGCGCCCCCGCCGGCAAGCGCGGACTGCTGGCCGGCATGGGGATGACCGAGAAGCAGGGCGGCAGCGACGTCCGCGCCAACACCACCACCGCCGTCGAACAGGCCGACGGGAGCTGGCGGTTGCGCGGCCACAAGTGGTTCACCAGCGCGCCGATGAACGACCTGTTCCTGGTCCTCGCCCAGGCCCCCGGCGGCCTGTCCTGCTTCCTGGTGCCGCGCGTACTGCCCGACGGCGCCCGCAACACCTTCCGGATCCAGCGCCTCAAGGACAAGCTCGGCAACCGCTCCAACGCCAGCAGCGAACCCGAGTTCGACGACACCGTCGCCTGGCTGGTCGGCCCCGAGGGCAAGGGCGTGCGCACCATCATCGAGATGGTCACCATGACCCGGCTCGACTGCGTCCTCGGCTCCGCCGCCGGCACCCGCGCCGCCCTCGCCCAGGCCGCCCACCACGCCCGCCACCGCGCCGCGTTCGGCGCGCTGCTGATCGACCAGCCGCTGATGCGCAACGTCCTCGCCGACCTCGCGCTCGAATCCGAGGCCGCCACCACCCTCGCCCTCCGGCTGGCCGGCGCCGCCGACCGCGCCCAGCGCGGCGACACCGGCGAGAAGGCCTTCCTGCGGATCGCCACCGCGGTCGCCAAGTACTGGGTCTGCAAGCGCCAACCCGCCGCCGTCGCCGAGGCGTTGGAGTGCCTGGGCGGCAACGGCTACGACGAGGCCTCCGGCCTGCCCCGGCTCTACCGGGAAGCCCCCCTCAACAGCATCTGGGAGGGCTCCGGCAACGTCACCGCCCTCGACCTGCAGCGCGCCCTCGCCCGGGAACCCGGGACCCTCGACGCCCTCGCCGCCGAAATCGACCTCGCCGCGGGCACCGACCGCCGCCTCGACGCCGCCTGGCACGCCCTGCGCGCCGAACTGCGCCCCACCGAGGACGCCCCGCTCCGCGCCCGCCGCGTCATCGAACGCACCGCCCTGGTCCTGCAGGCCGCCCTCCTCGTCCGGCACGCCCCCGCCCCCGTCGCCGACGCCTTCTGCGCCTCCCGCCTGGCCGGCGACCACGGCCTCGCCTTCGGCACCCTCGCCCCCGCCACCGACCTCACCGCCCTGCTCGACCGCCTGCCGCAGGCCTGAACTCCCCTCCGGCAGGCCGGGTCCCGAGGCCGGGAGCCGAGGCCGGGTCCCGAGCCCGGGGCCCGGGAGCCGGGCTCAGGAGTCGGGCTGGGTGAGGGCGAGGCCCCAGTGGACGTCCGGGTCGGTGGTCCTGACGCCGACCTGGAAGGAGGCGGCCAGCGCGGCGGGGACGGTGGCGGTGCCGGTGCCGGTGGTGCCGGCGGGGCAGGGGACGGTGAACTCGGTGGGGGAGGCCGACTCGCCGGAGGCGGTGGTGAAGGTGACCAGGGCCTTGGCGGGGCCGGTGGCGCCCTGGCAGGCGAGGGTGATGGTGACGGGGCGGCCGGAGGGGGTGGCGCCGCCACTGACCGCGCCGCCGTTGCCGATCCAGTCGGGGATCCAGAGCAGGCCGTCGGGGCCGGGGTGGGGGAGGACCTCGCCGCTGCCGGCCGAGCCGGGAGCGGTGGAGTACGCGGTGTCGGCGGAGTCGGCGCCGGCGGTGACGGCCGCGACGGTGCCGGCGATGACGGCGGTCGCGGCGGCGGTGCCGATCCAGACGAGGTTGGCGCGCTTCACGGTGGGTCCCCTCCCCGGTGGCCGGGCCCCGATGGCCCGACGCATGCGAACGGTGTCGTTCGGGGCAGACGGTACCGCCTGACCGCGACCGCGCGGAACGCGGGCCCGGTACGCGGGCCCGGCCGGAGGGCGTCCCCCCGGCCGGGCCCGCGTACCGGTGCGGGCTCAGCCGATGGTGCGGCAGACCGTCCCGTTGAGGCGGAAGACCGTCGGGTTCGGGTTGGCGCCGTTGTTGGCGCCGACGAAGCCGAAGTCCGCGGTGGTGCCGCCGTGCGGGGCGAGGTGCGCGTTGTAGGTGCCGTTGGTGACCCGGACGTGCTGCCCGGTGGCGTGGACGTCCGCGTTCCACCACGAGCCGACGGACTGCCCGGCGGAGGGCCAGTCGAAGTCCAGGGTCCAGCCGTCGAGGTCGGCGGGGCCGAGGTTGGTGACGGTGACGGCGGCGACGAAGCCGTTGCCCCAGCCGGCGGTGAGCTGGTACGAGACGGTGCAGGTGCTGTCGTCCGGGGTGCCGACGGTGAAGGTCAGCGGGACGGACGGGCGGGACAGGTGCCCGGCCTGGTCGCGGGCCAGCACGTTGACGGTGTGCCGGGAGCCGGGCGGCAGGTTGTACAGGGTGGCGGAGGTGCCGGTGGAGGAGCCGAGCAACTGCACGGTGGTGCCGAGCTGCTCGTACACCTCGTAGCGGTCCACCGCGCCGCTCGCGGCCGGCCAGCTCAGGGCCGCGGTGCCGGCGCCCACGGCGGTGCTGCGCGGGGCGCCGGGGGCGCCGACGGTGGCGGCGGACGGACCGGTGCCGGACTTGGGACGCACGGTCAGCACGGTGATCGAGTACGGGGGCAGGGTCACCGACGAGGCGCTCGCGGTGCCGGTCGCGTCGACCAGGCCGTCGTCACCGGGCGCCCAGCGCCGCACGGCCGGGGCGGCGCCGTCCGCCGTGAAGCCCCGGTAGGTCAGGCCGACGGTGCGCGCGGTGGTGGAACTCTGGTTCAACAGCAGGACGTTGAGTCCGCCGTCGGCGCGCAGCACCGCGTGCGAGGAGACGTCCGGGGTGGAGGAGGCGGAGGCGAGCATGGTGTCGCCCGGGTCGCCGAGCGCGCCGAGCGCCTCGATGCCGTAGTAGGGCGCGAACGGGGTGTTCACGGCCGGCTCGCACACGTCGCCGGTGCAGGAGCCGTTCGACAGCAGGCCCATGTCGCCGTAGTCGGTCTCGCCGTTCACGGTGGTGATCGGTCCGGCGCCGTTGTGGGTGTCCCACCAGTCGACGGTGAAGACGCCGTTCTCCAGCGCGGTGCTCATCGCTTCGGCCGCGAACAGGCCGTTCGGACGGCTGGTCAGCGCGCCGTTGCCGGACTCGGAGTTGACCTCGGTCATCGCGATGCCGATCCGGGCCGAGTCGGCGCCCGCGTACCGGTCCAGCAGGTTGCGCACCTCGCGCAGTTCGCCGGGCAGTTGGCGTACCGCGGCGAGCGACCGGTCGCCGCCGCCCGCGTTCGGGTACCAGTGCACGCTGACGAAGTCGACGTCGTGCGCGACGGCCGCCAGCACGGTGTGGTTCCAGTCGCCGCTGTCGCCGGCCGCGACGATGCCGTCCGGCCAGTTGCCGGGCATGGTCAGCACCGCGCCGATCTTCACGGTCGGGTCGACGGCCTTCATCGCCGCCGCGTACGCCTTGACCTCCCGGGCGTACTGGCCGGGCGACTTGTCGGCGTGGACGTCGTTCTCCCAGCCGTTGCCGTACACGCCGTTGCCGTAGATCTCGTTGCCGATCTCCCAGTACTTCGCCCCGTAGCCCTTGGTGACGTTGGCGTACCGGACCCAGTCCGCGGCCTCCTGGGGCGTCCCGGAACCGTAGTTGGCGATCAGGATCGGCGTCGCGCCGGACGCCTTCACCGTCCCCATGAACGCGTCGAAGCCGGTGCCCGGGGCGACGTAGCCGCCCGGCGCGGTGTGGTCGGCCCAGTGGTAGATGTCCGCGTACGAGCCGCCCGGGTAGCGCAGCGCGCCGACCCCGGCGGCCTTGTACAGCGACACCACCTGCGGGTCGTTCATGTACGCGTCCCAGATCGCGGTGTTGACGCCGAGCGCGGCCGGGTCGACGGTGCCCAGGCCCGCGGCGGCGTTGACCGTGACGGTGGTGTCGGGTGCGGCGGGCCCGGTGGGCGCGGTGTCGGCGACGGCGGCGGGTGCGGCGGTCAGCGGTAGCGCGGCGGCTGCCAGGGCGAGCAGGGCCGAGGCGGTCACGGCCGTCCTCCTGCGCGGGCGGGCGCGGAAGCGGAACAGCATGGGGGTCGTTCCTCCCGGGTGGGGCGGCCGACCCGGGCCGGGTGGTGCGCCTCGGGCCGGACGGTGGACGGGGAACTGCGCGGGTGGGGCGCACCGGGTGCGCCCGACAGCTCTTGGGAGCGCTCCCATGGTGGGAAGGAGCCCCGGAGGTGTCAATCGCCCCACCCCGTGACGCCCCGGGAACACCGAGGTCGGAGCGGTCGGACGCCCCATCCGTCCGCTGAAACGTTCGAGCCCGCCGGGGCGGCTATGATCTGTCGGCACACGAACGGACGATCGACGGGCAGGGGGGTGCGGCGCATGGCGGCCGGAGTGATCGTCCTGGCCGGCGCCGTCCTGCTGGCCGGCCTGCTGCTCTCGGCGGCCCTCGCCCTCCTCGCCTCCGGCTCCCCGCTCAAGCGGGCGGGCAAGGGCTGCGCGGCCGGCTGCGGCCTGCTGCTGTTCCCGCTCGGGGTCCTGGCCCTCCCGCTCCTCGCCCCGCTCCTGGTGGACTGGGCCCTGTCCGGGTGAGTACGTTCTCCGTGGGGCGGCGCGCCGACGGACCCGCTCCGCAGCCCCCGCGGCCCCGCCATCGCCAAGGAGTCCCCGTGCCCGTCGTGGTTCCCCGGCCCGTTCCGATGCTGCCCGAGCACGCCGGGCAGGTGCTGGCGATCTACCGGGCGGGCATCGAGGAGGGCAACGCCACCTTCGAGACCGAGGCTCCCGGGTGGGCGGCCTTCGACGCGGCCCGGCTGGCCGGGCACCGGTACGTCGCGCTCGGCGTGGACGGGGAGGTGACGGGCTGGATCGCGGTGAGTCCGGTCTCCGCCCGCCCCGCCTACGCCGGGGTGGTCGAGCACTCCGTCTACGTCCACCCCGACCACCGGGGCCGGGGCGTCGCGAGCGTGCTGCTCGCGGAACTGATCGACTCCACCGAGGCGGCCGGGATCTGGACGATCCAGTCCGCCGTCTTCCCGGAGAACACCGCCAGCCTCGCCCTGCACGCCCACGCCGGTTTCCGCACCGTCGGCACCCGCGAACGCGTCGCCCGCCGGCACGGCATCTGGCGCGACACCGTCCTGATCGAACGCCGCAGCCCCCGGGTCGACTGAACCGGGCCCGGTCCGGTCACCGGCGCGGCCCGACGGCGCGGAACGTCCCGCGCCGGGCGAGCGAGACGTACACCAGGGCGATCAGCACCGGCACCTCGATCAGCGGGCCGACCACGCCCGCCAGGGCCTGGCCGGAGGTGACGCCGAAGGTGCCGATGGCCACCGCGATGGCGAGCTCGAAGTTGTTGCCCGCGGCGGTGAAGGCGAGGGTGGCGGTGCGGTCGTAGGTCAGGCCCAGGCCCTTGCCGAGGGCGAAGGCGCCGAACCACATCAGCGCGAAGTAGACGAGCAGGGGCAGGGCGATCCGGGCGACGTCCAGGGGCTGCGAGGTGATCGTCCGCCCTTGGAGGGCGAACAGGACCACGATGGTGAACAGCAGTCCGTGCAGCGCCCACGGGCCGATCCTCGGCAGCACCTTCGCCTCGTAGCGTTCGCGGCCGAGCCTCTTCTCGCCGAGGCGGCGGGTGAGGAAGCCGGCGACCAGGGGGATGCCGAGGAAGACGACGACGTTGAGGGCGATCTTCCCCATCGACACGTCGAGGTGCTCGCCCTCGCCCAGGCCGAGCCAGTGCGGGAGCAGGTCGAGGTAGAACCAGCCGAGGACGCCGAACATGACGACCTGGAAGACGCTGTTGAGCGCGACCAGGACGGCGGCGGCCTCGCGGTCGCCGCAGGCGAGGTCGTTCCAGATGATCACCATGGCGATGCAGCGGGCCAGCCCGACGACGATCAGCCCGGTGCGGTACTCCGGGAGGTCGGCCAGGAAGATCCAGGCGAGGGCGAACATCACCGCCGGTCCGACGAGCCAGTTGACCACCAGGGAGGAGGCCATGAGCCGGCGGTCGCCGGTGACGGTGTCGAGCCGGTCGTAGCGGACCTTCGCCAGCACCGGGTACATCATGACCAGCAGGCCGAGCGCGATCGGCAGCGAGATCCCGCCGACCTCGACCCCGGCGAGGGCGTCGTTCAGGCCGGGGACCAGGCGGCCCAGTCCGAGGCCGAGGGCCATCGCGACGAGGATCCACACCGCGAGGTAGCGGTCGACGAACGACAGCTTCCCGGCGACCGACGCCGCTGCCGCCTCGGCGGGTCCGGCCTCGGGGGCGGGTGCGGTGCGGGGCATCAGCAGGACCTCTTCGTGCCGGCGTGGGCGCGGGCGGTCGCGGCGAGGTCGGCGAACCCGCCGGACAGCGACTCCAGCACCTCGGGCCGCAGCCGGTAGTAGGTGAAGCGGCCGCACGGCTCGGTGTCCACCACGCCCGCGTCCCGCAGCACCTTCAGGTGGTTGGAGAGGTTGGTCTGGCGGGCGCCGGTCTCCGCCACCAGGTGCGTGGTGCACAGGGTCTCGCGGGCCAGCAGGGTCACGATCCGCAGCCTGAGCGGATCGGACAGCACCCGCAACAGTTCAGCGTCGACTGACATCACCATGGGCTGATACTTTCACATCGGTCGAGACTGATGTCAGCGGCGGCCGAGGTGCCCCGCCGCACCCGCCCACGCGCCCGACCCGGACGAAGGACCCGCCCACCGATGACCGCCGCGCCGCTCGCCTCCGTGCTGTTCGTCTGCGTCCACAACGCCGGCCGCTCCCAGATGGCCGCCGGTTTCCTGACCCACCTGGCCGGCGACCGGGTCGAGGTCCGCTCGGCCGGCTCCGCCCCCGGCAACGAGGTCAACCCGGCGGCCGTCGCCGCGATGGCCGAGGTCGGCGTCGACATCTCCGACCAGCAGCCGAAGATCCTCACCGCCGACGCCGTCCGGGCCTCCGACTACGTGATCACCATGGGCTGCGGCGACGCCTGCCCCTACTACCCCGGCAGGCACTACCGCGACTGGCCCCTCGACGACCCGGCCGGCCAGGGCGTCGACGCCGTCCGCCCGATCCGCGACGCCGTCCGCGCCCGGGTCGAGGAACTCGTCGCCGAGATCGACGCCGCCGGAACGAAGGCCTGACCCGCGCCGTTACGGTCGAAACGGTCACTCGGGATCCGGCGGGGCGGTCAGCGGCCAGGAGACCAGGTCGCGGTAGCGGCGCGGGGCCGGGTCGTGGACGGGGTTGCTGCCGACCAGGTGCAGCCGGGGCGTCCACCAGGGGCGGCCGGTGAAACCGGCGAGCACGGCGGCGCCCGCCGGGACGCCGGCGGGGTCGTCGCGGCGGGCCCGGGCCAGCGTGAGGTGCGGGTGCAGCGGACGGTCGCGGTGGTCGAGGCCCTGCGCGCGGACCAGGGCGCGCACCTCGGCGGCGAGCCGGTGCAGGCCGTCCAGGTCGCCGGTGACCCCGCTCCACAGCAGCCGCCCGTCGAAGTGCCCCCCGCCGCGCAGCGCCAGCCGCAACGCGGGCTGCCCGGCGGCGACCCCGGCCAGCGCGGCCCGCAACGGCGGGACGGCGTCGGAGCGGACCTCGCCCAGGAAGGCCAGCGTGAGGTGCCAGTCCTCGATCCGGTTCCAGCGCAGCCGGGGATGCGCCTCGTACGCGGGCCGCAGGGCCCGGGCGAGCTCGTCCTTCGCCTCGTCGGGCGGGGCCAAGGCGACGAAGACGCGCAGCGCGTCGGGCACGGGGGGTTCGTCCACCAGGGATTTCTAGCACCCGCGGGGCCACCCGGGACGGCGGGGTACGGGCGGGCGCGGCGATGGCGGGCGCGGTCAGGAGAGGTGGATCGGGGCCGGGAGGAGGGCCCGGGCGGGGACGGGGTGCCAGCGGCCGTCCTCGGTGACGCGTCCGAAGGCCTGGTCGCCGAAGTGGAAGGCGAAGCCGTAGGTGCGCGGGCGGCGCAGTTCGGCGAGCAGGGTGCGGCGGGCCGCGAGGACCTGGCCGACGGCGGTGTCCGGACCGGAGGGCCACTCGGGGTGGGCGACCTGGGCGGGGGTGTGGAAGGCGTCGCCGAAGACCAGGATCCGCCGTCCGCCGCCGGCCGAGACGACGTAGGTGGTGTGGCCGGGGCTGTGGCCGGGCGTGATCAGCGCGGTGACGCCGGGCCACACCTCGGCACCGTCGTCGAAGCGGTGCAGCACCTTCGACATCGGCAGCATGAAGTTCTCCCAGGACGGCGCGCCGACCTCGACCCGCCGCTCCCAGAACGGCTCCCACTCCGCCGAGGCGACCAGGTAGTCGGCGCGCGGGAACGCCTTGCGGGGCGGCCGGGCGGCCGAGCCGGGATCGGCGGGCACGTTGCTGACGAACCCCAGGCCGGTGTGGTCGGTGTGCAGGTGGGTGAAGGCGACGGTGTCGACGCTCTCCGGCCCCACACCGAGCCGCCGCAGGGTGTGCAGCAGCGCCCCGCCGTGCGAGACACCGAGCGCGGGCGGCAGCACGTTCGCGCCCAGGCCGACGTCGATCAGCAGCCGGCGGCCGCCCCGCTCGACCAGCACCCCGCCGGCCGAGGCGGCGATCCGCCCGGACGGGGCGAGCTGTTCGGGGTGCTCGGCCCAGTAGGACGCGGGCACGGCGGGCAGGAAACCGGCCCGGTCCAGCTCCATGCCCGCGTCGACCACGTACGTCAGCCGGACGTCGCCCAGCACGAAGGTGCGGACGGCCGACTGCTCGCCGAGCGAGCCGGTCCGGGGCGCGGCGTCGGGCGTCGCCGCCCGGGCCGGGCCGCCGGCCAGCGGCACGGCCAGCGCCGCGCCGGTGGCGACGGCGGCGGTGCGCAGGACGCCGCGCCGGGAGGGTGCGTCGCGCTGCTCGGGCTGCTCTGTCATGACGGGACTTCCCTTTCGAGGCGTTCGAGGCGTTCGAGACGGTGGACGAGGGGCCGAGTGGACGGAAGCGGTGCGCCGGGTTCAGCCGGTGTTGCGCAGACCGGCCGCGATGCCGTTCACCGTGAGCAGCAGCGCCCGGCAGAGCGCCCGGTCCGGGGTCTCGCCCGCCGAGACCGCGTCCCGCTGGCGCTTGAGTAGCGCGGCCTGCAGGTGCGAGATCGGGTCGAGGTAGGCGTCGCGGACGGCGAAGGTCTGCTTCAACCCCGGCTGGGCGTCCAGCAGTTCGTGCTCGCCGGTGAGGCGCAGCACCTCGCGCAGGGTGAGGTCGTGCTCGGCGACGATCCGGTCGAAGACGTGGTGCAGTCCGGCCGGGGCGAGCTGCTCGACGTAGTGGCGGGCGATCCGCAGGTCGGTCTTGGCCAGCGTCATGGCGACGTTGGACAGGAAGTTGCGGAAGAAGTGCCAGTTGCCGTGCATCTCGTCGAGGACGTCGCCCAGGCCGGCCTCGCGGGCGGCGGCCAGGCCGGAGCCGACGCCGTACCAGCCGGGGACGATCTGCCGGGACTGGGTCCAGCCGAACACCCACGGGATGGCCCGCAGGCCGTCCAGTCCGGCACCGCTGTCGGGGCGGCGGGACGGGCGCGAGCCCAGGTGCAGCGAGGCCAGCTGGTCGACCGGGGTGGACGCCAGGAAGTACGCGGGCAGGTCCGGATCCTCGACCAGCGCCCGGTAGGCGGCGTGCGCGGCGTCCGAGACCCGGTCCATCGCGGCGTCCCAGCGCAGCCGTTCCGCGTCCGACTGGCGGGGCGCGGTGTGCAGCGCCGAGGCCCGCAGGGTGGCCGCGATGGTCAGCTCCAGGTTCTCCCGGGCCAGCGACGGCACCAGGTACTTGTCGCTGATCACCTCGCCCTGCTCGGTGACCTTGATCTCGCCCTCCAGCGTCCCCCACGGCTGCGCCAGGATCGCCTCGTGCGAGGGCCCGCCGCCGCGGCCGACGGTGCCGCCGCGCCCGTGGAACAGCCGCAGCCGCACCCCGTACCGGTGCGCCACGTCGCGCAGCCGGCGCTGCGCCCGGTAGATCTCCCACTGCGAGGTGGTGATGCCGCCGAACTTGGAGGAGTCCGAGTAGCCGAGCATCACCTCCTGGACGTCGCCGCGCAGCGACACCAGCAGCCGGTAGGACGGGTCGGAGAGCAGGTCCTCCAGGATCCGGTCGGCCTGCTGCAACTCGTCGGTGGTCTCCAGCAGCGGCACGATGCCGATCCTGGCGACGCCCGCGTGCAGGTCGACCAGCCCGGCCTCGCGGGCCAGCACGGCGACCGCGAACACGTCGTCCGCGCCCTGGCACATCGAGATGACGTACGACTCGACGATCTCGTCGCCGAAGCGCTCGAAGCCCTCGCGGACGGCGTGGAAGACGCCGAGGGTCTTCTCCCCGGCGGGGTCCAGCGGGGCGGGGCCGAGCAGGCGGCGGGAGGTGAGCTCCTTGGCGAGCAGGCGCTGCCGGTAGTCGCGCGGCATGTCCGCGTAGCGCCAGGACTCCTCGCCGAGCCGGTCGAAGAGCTGGCCGAGCGCGTGGTGGTGGGCCTCGGCGTGCTCGCGGACGTCCATGGTGGCCAGCTGGAGGCCGAACGCCTCGATGGTGCGGATCGTCCGGGCCAGGCGGCCGTCGGCGACCAGGCCGCCCCGGTGCGCCCGCAGCGAGTCCTGGACCAGCCGCAGGTCGGCCAGCAGCCCGGCGGTGCCGAGGTAGTCGCGGCCCTCCTGGTGCGGGCCGCCCTCGGCGAGGCGGCGGCGGGTGTTGACGAGCTTCTGGCCGATCGCGGACACCTTCAGCCGGTACGGCTCCTCCGAGTTGAGCCGCTTGTAGCGCGGGCTGAGCTCGGGCAGCCGGGCCAGGTCGGCGTCCAGCGAGGCGAGCAGTTCCTCGGAGGCGCCGGTGTAGCGCAGCGACTGGGAGAGCAGCCGGCGCAGCTCCTCGACCAGCGCGAGGGCGTCGTCGATGCCGTGCTCGTGCTGGAGCAGCAGCACCTCCCGGGTGACCTCCGGGGTGACGTTCGGGTTGCCGTCGCGGTCGCCGCCGATCCAGGTGCCGAAGGTCAGCGGGCGGACGCCCCCGGGTACCGCCAGGCCGACCCGGGCCAGCTCCTCGTGCAGCTCCTCCAGCACCTCGGGCACGGCGTCGCCGTACAGCCCGTCCAGGTAGTAGACGGCGTTGCGGGCCTCGTCGGTGGGCTCCGGGCGGACCACCCGCAGCTCGTCGGTCTGCCACAGCAGGTCGACGGTCTCGGCCAGTCGCGCGCTGCGGCGCTCGCCGTCCCGGCCGCCGGCCGGGGCCTCCAGCAGTTCGGCGATCCGGCGCAGCTTGGTGAGGACCGAGCGGCGGGCCGCCTCGGTGGGGTGCGCGGTGAACACCGGGCGGACGTTCAACTGCCCGACCGCCCGGGCCAGCGCCTCCGGGGCCTCCCCGGCGGCCTGCCGCACCACGTGCCCCAGGGTGGTGCTGGCCCGCTCCCGGGCGGCCCGCAGCTCGCGGCCGCGGTGCACCTGCTCGGCGACGTTGGCCAGGTGGAAGTAGGTGGCCAGGGCGCGCACCAGGGTCGCCGCGGTGGCCGGCTCGATGCCGCGCAGCAGCTCGGCGCCGGCCTCCGGGTCGGTCCGGCTGAGCAGCCGCACCCGCTCGACCAGGGCGAACAGCTCGGGGCCCTCCTGGCGGCGCAGCGTCTCGTCGAGCAGGTCGGTCAGCCGGCGCAGGTCCGCGTGCAGGGCGTCGTCGGCGTGCGCGGGGGCGGCGTGCGCGGCGTGCGCGGGGGGAGCGGGGGCGTGGGCGATGGGGGTGCGGGCGGTCTCGGTGCGGATGAGGTGCTCGGTACGGGCGTTCATGACTGCTCCTGATCGGGGGAGAACCGGGGGAGTGGTGAAGGTCCGTTCACGGCGTCAGCAGGGCGACGGGGTTGGTCCGGGTGACGGCGGCGACCTGCCGGTCCGTCAGCCCGGCGGTCTCGAACCAGCGGGCGCTCAGCTCCAGCCACTCCCGGACGTCCGGCTGGTCGGGCTGGCCCAGGTCGGAGCTGAACAGCACCCGGGGGTGGGCGCGGACCAGCTCGCCCAGGTGGGCGGCGTCGCGGTGGCCGAGCAGCAGGGTCAGCGCGGTGAGTTCCACGTACAGGCCGGGGACGCCGGCGAGGTCGCGCAGGCCGTCGGGGGTGAAGCCGGACATCGGGTGGGTCGCGTGGGTGAGCAGCACCCGGGGCAGGCCGAGCCGGACGGCCTCGTCCACGACCCGCAGCGACGCCTCCCGGTCGCTGTGGCCGGTGGCGACGGCCACCGGCAGGTCGCGGGCCGCCCGGAGCACCTCGCGGACCTCCCGGCGGAGCCGGCCGTCCGGGCCGAGGACGGGGCGGGCGCCCCAGCGGTCCGGGTCGAGGCGGGGGTGGAACGGGGTGCGGCGCAGCGCCGTGGGGTGGGCGTGGCCGACCAGGGTCGGCAGGTGGACGACCAGCCGGGCCGGGCTGTCCGGGCCGTGCGCGTACACCGCCTGTTCGACGGCGGGCGGGCGGACGCCGCCGGAGAGCTCGTTCAGGACCAGCGTGCCGGAGACCGGCAGGCCCTCCTGGCGGGCCTCCCAGGCGCGGGCGGCGGTCGAGGAGAGGTGGCTCTTGAGGACCACCCAGCCGTCGACGTCCCGGTAGGCGCGGCCCGCGCCGAACGAGGTGCGGCGGCGCCGGTAGAGGTCGGGGCCGGCGTGGTGGTGGAGGTCCACCACCACGCTCCCCGCCAGGTCAGGCACGGTCGTGCGGGGCGCCGCCGTCCCAGGGCCGGGCGTACCCGTGCCGTCGGCGGGCCTCGTCCAGCCGCAGGCCGGAGCGGACGGCGTCGGCGATCGCGGCCTCGGTGCGCTCGACCCGTTCGGCCCGGTCGGCGACCTCGGCGGCGTGCTCGGCGGGGACCACCAGCACGCCGTTGTCGTCGGCGACCAGCACGTCGCCGGGCCGGACGGTGACCCCGCCGACGGTGACGTCCCGGCCGGTGGCGGCCAGCTCCACCCGGTTCTTGCCGCTGACCATGGCGACGCCGGTGCTGAACAGCGGGTAGCCGTCGGCGCGGATCTCGGCGAGGTCGCGGGCCGAACCGTGCAGCGCGGTGCCGCGCACCCCGCGCCGCCGGGCCAGCCCGGTCAGCAGCGAGCCCCAGTTGGTGCAGGCGGTGCTGCCCGCGTTGTCGACCACCACGAAGGACCCGGCGGGCACGTCGTCCAGGTAGTTCGCGGCGTTGCGGAAGCCCGCCGCGTCCGGGTCGACCGGCCGGTAGGTGACGGTGAAGGCGCGCCCGGCGGCGCGGGCGCCGGGCACCCGGGCCGCGACGCCCGCCAGCATGCCGCCGCCCGCGTCGGCGCCGAGGCTGTCCAGCGCGTCGGAGACCGAGGCGGTGTCCAGCCGGGCGAGCCGGTCCACCACGTCCTCCGGGCCGCGGGCCGCGTGCAGCCGCTCGCCCACCGCCCGGGCCACCTCGCCGGTGCCGCTGGTGCCGCCCAGGTCGTACGTGACGGTGGTGCGGCGGCGGGCCACCGCGCGGACGGCCTCCCGCAGCTCGGCGCCGGGCAGCGGCAGGCCCAGGTGGTCGAGCATCTGGGCGACCGTCAGCACCATCGCCATCGGGTTGGCCCGGTCCTGGCCGGCCATGCCGGGCGCGCTGCCGTGCACCGGCTCGAAGTAGCTGCCGTGGTCGCCGATGTTGCCGCTGGGCGCGAGGCCGAGACCGCCCATCACGCCCGCGCCCAGGTCGGACAGGATGTCGCCGAACATGTTCTCGGCGACCAGCACGCCGAAGCGCTCGGGCCGGCGCACCAGCCACAGGGCGACCGCGTCGACGTTCAGGATCTCCGTCCCGATCTCCGGGTACTGCCCGGCCATCAGCTCCAGCCGCTCGCGCAGGTGGTTGCCGCTGTGCCGCAGCACGTTGGGCTTGTCGACCAGGGTGAGCCGCTCGTGGCCGTGCGCCCGGGCGTACTCGAAGCCGTGCCGCAGCAGCCGGTCGATGCCGGCCCGGGTCTGCAGCCGCAGGGTGACGCTGCTGCCCTCCGGCCCGGACGCCAGCGCGTTCGGGTGGTCGCCGACCAGGTCCCACAGGGCGCCGTCCAGGCCGTGGAAGTCGTACCCCGCGTACAGGCCCTCGGTGTTCTCGCGGATCACCGCGAAGTCGAAGCGCTCGTCGAACAGGTCGGTCACCGGGCGGACGTTGGCGTACAGGTTGAGCCGCTGGCGCAGCTGGATGACCGGGGAGACGAAGGTCCGGCCGGTGCCGCGCAGCCCGTCCGGGAGCTCGGCCTCGGCCTCGCGCAGCGGCTTGCTGGTGATCGCGCCGAGCAGGCAGGTGTCGGTCTCCTCCAGCAGCTTCCAGGTGCGGGCGGGGACGGGGTCGCCCTCCTGGCGCCAGCACTCCCAGCCGATCTCGCCGAAGCGCAGGTCGAGCGGGAGGCCGAGCAGGTCCACGACGTCCAGGGCGGCGGAGGTGACCTCCGGCCCGATCCCGTCGCCGGGCAGGACCGCGACGCTCTTCGGCCGGTCGTGCGTCGGCCGGTCGTTCGTCGGATGGTCGTGCGGCAGCCGGTCGTTCGTCGGCCGGTCGTGCGGCGGCTGGTCGCTCATCGGGTGAGTCCCTTCTCCCGCAGGAAGCCGCCGACCAGGGCGGCGACCTCCGCGGCGCGTTCGTAGTGGGGGCGCATGCCGGCGCCGGGGACGGTGTGCACGCGGTGGTGCGGGGCCGCCGCCGTGTGCTGGTGGCCGACCAGTTGGGAGCGGCCGCCGACGACCTGCAGCAGCGGGCCCGGGTGGGCGCGCACCGCGTCCGACAGGTCGAGGTCGAGCAGCAGCCGCAGCCCGTCGGCCAGTCGGCGCCCGGCCTCCGGGTCGTGCGGCAGCAGCCGCAGCGACGGTCGCCGCGCGTCGTCCGCCGGGTCGCGCGGCGCCGGGACGGCCCCCGGGGCGCCGGGGCCCTCCGGGCGGATCCGCCGGTCGAGCAGGGCCAGCGCCTCGCCGGAGCGTCCGGCGGCGGCCAGGTCGGCGATCTCGGCGAGCCGGGCCGCCAGGACGCCGTCGGCGCGGGCCGGGCCGGAGACCAGCAGCGCGGCGGTGTCCGGACCGAGGCCGGGCAGCAGCGCCTGGGCCACCGCCCCGCCGAGGGCGTTCCCGCAGATCAGGTCGGTCCGGCCGTAGCGGGGCAGCAGCTCGTGCCAGCGTTCGGCCAGGTCGGCCAGGGTGCCGGTGCCCGGGTCGAGCAGGGCCAGGGTGTCGACGACGGTCACCCGCAGGCCGGCGGCGGCCAGCACCCGGGTGACGGGGGTGAAGAAGGCGCCGCCGTCCCAGCGCGGGGTGACCGGGGCGAGGACCAGGGCGTGCGCCGGGGCGCCGGCCGGGGCCGAGGCGCGGGCGCGGCCCGAGGTCGTGGGGTGGGCCGGGCCGGCGGCGGCCCCGGGTCCGAAGACCGCCGCCGGCACGGTCCGTCCGAGGGTGGTCACCGGACGGTGGCGAGGGTGCGCGCGGTGGCGATCCCCTCGTGGTGGCTGCCGCCCGCCACCACCTTGCGGTGCTCGACCGGCAGGTCGTAGCGGCCCAGCACCAGGTCGGGCAGCGGCAGCGAGGGGGTGCCCTCGGGGACGGTGGCGAGCAGCAGTTCGGCCAGCTCCAGGGCGTGGCCCAGGTGCAGGTGGGCGGAGGCCCCGGCGTCGGTGCGGTCGAGGTGGGCCAGCCACTGCTCGGCGATCAGGTTGCCCGGGCCCTTGCCCATGCCCTGGATCGAGGAGTCCATCCAGGTCGCCCCGGCGGCGACCGCGCTGATCGCGTTGGACAGCGCCAGCCCCAGGTTGTTGTGCGCGTGCAGGCCGACCGGCCCGCCGGTGACCGACTTGGTCAGGGTGGTCAGGTCGGTGGTGTCCACCGGCGAGAGGCTGCCGTTGGAGTCCGCCAGGTAGACGAACTGCGCGCCCGCGTCGGTCGCGGCGGTCGCCACCTCGACGATGCTGCGGCCCGACCACTGGCTGATCCGGGCGAAGTTGACGCCCACCGCGTAGCCGATCTCACGGGCCTGGGCGATGAACTCCAGGCCCCGCTGGTAGCCCTCCGAGGGCAGGATGATCCGCACCAGCCGGGCACCGGCCGCGTACATCGCGGGCAGGTCGTGCTCGGTGATGTTCTTCGGGTGCAGGATCATCGCGACCCGCTGCGGCCCGACCTCCTGGGCGACGGCCGAGATGAACTCGTCGTCGCCGCGCCCGGTCAGACCGAGGTTCGGGATCGGCAGCAGCGAGCCCTTGCGGTAGGCGATCTCGACCCAGTCGAAGCCCGCGTCGACGCTCAGCCGGGCGTGCCGCAGCGCGTACTCCAGCGGGAAGTTGAAGCCGTTCCGGTAACCGCCGTCACGGAGGGTGACGTCGATGTTGACGATACTCACGGTTCCTCCAGGTGCAGTGGTACGAGGGGTGAAAGGGGGTCAGGCGTGCTGTGCGGTGGTGGCGGTGGCGGTGGCGGTGGTGGCGGTGGTGGCCGCGGCGTGGCGTCCGGCCAGCCGGCCGAAGACCAGCGAGCGCAGCACCGAGGTGGCCGGCGGGTACGCGTGGTAGAAGAGGCCGGTGGCCTCGCCCGCTGCGTACAGGCCCGGTATCGCCGCGCCGGACGGGGTGACCACCCGGCCGTCCAGGTCGGTGCGGACACCGCCGTAGGTGAAGCAGATCGCGGCGGTCAGCGGGACGCCGACGAACGGGGCTGTGTCCAGCGGGGTCGCCCAGTTGGACTTCTCCGGGGTGAGGCCGACCGTCGACTTGCCGTCCAGCCGGGTCGGGTCGAACTCGCCGGGGCCGACCGCCGCGTTGAACTCGGCGACGGTCGCCGCCAGCGCCGCGCCGTCGATGCCGAGCTTGGCCGCCAGCTCCTCCAGCGAGTCGGCCTGCTCCGGGTCGACGTCGCTGAGCAGCGAGTCGCGGAAGCCCGGGATGGCGAGGGTCTTGGCGTCGGCGATCCAGTACGCCTCCTGCCGCTGGTTCTTCCAGATCTCGTGGCCCGCGTGCTCGAAGGTGTTGTCCCAGGTGTCGCGGCCCTCGTCGAAGAACCGCCGCACCTCGCCGTTGACGAAGATGCCGGTGGCGAAGCCGTACAGCACCGAGTCGGCCTTGCCGGTGCGGGTGTCGACCGGCTCGGCGTGGATGCCGTCGAACTGGCCGGCCGTGTCGGCCCCCAGCTCCAGGGCCATCCGCAGGGCGTCGCCGCGGTTGTTGGCGATGCCGGGGGCGATCAGCGGCAGGTCGCAGGCCCGCTCGCCCAGGTAGCGGGTGAGCATCTCGGGGTTGCCCTGGAACCCGCCGCTGGCCAGCACCACGGCCCGGCCGGCGATCCGCCGGGTGCGGCCGTCCGCGCCGCGCACCAGCACGCCGTCGACGGTGCCGTCCTCGGCGGTGGTCAGCCGCAGCGCCTCGGTGCGGTAGAGGACGTCCACCCGCGGGTCGTCGTCCAGGGCGGCGCCCAGGTGCTCGACGATCGAGGCGCCGCCGCCGCGCGGGCTGGCCGGGTGCGCCATCGAGGGCTGGCCGGCCGCGAAGCTGTGCGGCAGCGGGAACGGCTCGAAGGCGATCTCGACGCCGTGCTTCTCGATGAACTCCAGCACCGGTTCGGTCTCCCGTTCGACCGTGCGGCAGTACTCCAGGTCGGCCAGGCCGCCGGAGACCCGGCCGACGTGGTCGGCCCAGTCGGTGTCCAGCTGCCGCTCCCGGTCGATCCGCAGGAACGCGCCGGTCCAGCGGGTCGCCCCGCCCCGGTCCTCCTCGGCGGAACGCTCCAGGACCGCGATCCGGACCGGTTCGGCCCGGCCCTCGGTGGCCTCGGCGTAGGACAGCGCGGCGGACAGGCCGGCGGCGCCGAAGCCGACCACGACCAGGTCGTACGGGGTCTGGGTGTGCGCGTCGGACATGTGCTTCTCCTCGGTACGGGGTGGTGGGGGTACGGGTGCGGGGTCAGCGGTTGGGGGTGATGACCCGACTGGTGCGGTAGAGCCGGAACTTGGCGCCGGTGGTGGTCTCGGCGAAGGCCCGGTAGCGGCGCATGAACTCCTCGTCCTGGAAGATCGCGTCGAACTCGTCCTGGCTGGACCAGGCCGCGAAGTTCACCATCGCGTCGCCGTCGACGCTGGTCAGCAGGCGCGAGCCGCGGAACCCGGCGGCGGTGGCGGCGACGTGGTCGACGGCCGAGGCGAGCGCGTCCACGCTGGCCGCCGCGTCCTCGGTGGTGGCCACGTTGATCAGCAGCACACCCCCGTCCGGCACGGGCGAGGTGACCACACCGGGGCTCGCGTTGCGGCCCTCGAAGGAGAGCCGCTCGTAGGCGGCGATGCCCAGCTTGTGCCAGGGGTCGCTCTCGACCAGCTCGCGCACCCCGTCCTCGTCGAGGTCGGCGGTGACGACGACCGCGCCCCCCTCCGGACGGGGCCCGCTGAGCAGCACCCGCCCCAGGTCGGAGTGCTCGCGCAGCCAGGCCTTGTGCTCGGCCATGTGGGCCAGGACGGTCTCGCGCGGGACGAGGTAGGTGAGGGTCAGGACGTGGATCAACGGAACCTCCGGGTCGGGCGGGACGGACGGGGAGTGCGTGGGGGAGTGCGTGGGGGAGCGGGGGTCGGGCGGGGCTCAGGCGGCGGGGACGCCCAGGCGGCGGGAGAGGCCGGTGAGGATCCGCTCGGCGTCGGCGACCACGCCGCGGACGACCTCGGCGGCGGACCGGACGTCCTGGACCAGGTCGAGGTTCTCGCCCGCGAACATGGCGCGCTGGGTGGTGTCGTCGCGGGCCACGGCGGCGTTCCAGGCGGGCTCCAACTCGCCCCGACGGGAAGCCAGTTCGGCGTCCCGGCCGGTCCAGGTGCGGGTGAAGTCGTTGCCCACCGAGCGGGCGGTGTAGACCTCGTCCCACGGGATGCCGCGGAGCACGTCGAAGGAGCGGGTGTTGACGGTGTCGGCGGTGCCCGCCGACACCAGGTGGGCCTTGAACCCGGCGGAGGCGGTCGACTCCGCGGTGGCCGCGAAGCGGGTGCCCATCATCACGCCGTCCGCGCCGAGCGCGAGCGCCGCCGCCAGGCCGCGGCCGTCCGCGAACCCGCCGGCCGCGACCACCGGCACCCGGCCCCGCACCACGTCCAGCACGGCCGGGACCAGCGGCAGGGTGGCCCGGGAGGCGTGGTGGCCGCCGGCCTCGGCACCCTGGGCGACGATCACGTCCGCCCCGGCGCGCAGCGCCACCCCGGCCTGGTCCGGGTCGTGCACCTGCACGACTACCCGGGAACCGGCCTCGGCCGCCGACGCCACGTACGTGCGGACCTGGGCGGCGCTGCCGAAGGACAGCGCGACCACCGGCGGCGCGTAGCCGAGGACCTTCTCCCACAGCCCCGGCCGCTCGTCGAAGGTGAACATGACGCACCCGACGCCCCACACCCCGCCGGCCTCGGCGGCCTGCGGCAGGTGCTCGTCGATGAACGCCGGGTCGCCGTAGCTGACGCCGACGAGGCCGAGACCGCCCGCCGCCGTCACCGCCCCGGCGAGCCGGCCGCCGGTCACGCCGCCCATCGGGGCGCAGACGACCGGGTGCTCGATGCCGAGCAGGTCGGTCAGCTGGGTCGAGATCATGATGCTCCCTTGGATCGATGTGCACGGGTGTTCCGGTGCGCGGGCAGGACGGGGCCCGGGCAGGACGGGGCCCGGGGCGGGAAGGGGGTGGCGCGGTGGAATCCGACGGGGAATTCCGCGGGACGGGCGGCGCTGCGGATCAGATTCCGCGCGGAGCGTTCCCGCGCTTTCCGGCGCCGGCCCTGGGGAAGACATTAGCGAGCGGATTCGAACAGCGTCCAAGACGTAAACCGCGTGACCCCTATTGGGCGGTGTTATACCGACTGGACGCCGGGGCGGCCGGGGTGCCGGGGCGGTCCGGGCATGCGAAAGGCGTGCGACCCGGGGAGGGGGAGTTCCCGGGTCGCACGCCGGCTTGGGGGTGTCGGGCGGTCTTGGGGGTGCCGTCGGATCGACGGGGTGTCAGTCGACGGTGCGTCAGTCGGCGGGCAGCGCCCAGCCGTGGGCGGCGGCCACCTCCTGCAGGACGCGGGCGGGGTGGCCGTCGCGCACCGCGGTGACGGCGAGCTGCTCGCGCGGCGGACGGGTGGTCGGCAGCGGCCGCCAGGTCAGGTGCGGCTCGCGCTCCACCGACCGCCGGGGGCGCAGCGCGACCAGGTCCGGCGTGGTCCGCAGCGCGTGCAGGAACAGCGCGGGCTGGTCCTGGTCGGCCGGGTGCAGCACCGAGTGCCAGCCGAGACTGGCGAGGTGGGCGGGCACCGACTGGGCGAACCCGGGCGCGCAGCCCTCGTCGTACCAGAGCAGCCGCTGCCGGGAGAGGTCCCGCAGGGTCAGCCCGTCGTGGGCGGCCAGCGGGTGCTCGCGGGCCATCACGACGCCCAGCGGCTCGTCCCGCACCACCGCGTGCACCACGTACGGGACGGGGAGGGGCAGCCGGACGATGCCGAAGGCGATCCGGCCGGAGCGCAGCAGCTCGCCCTGGTCGGCCGCGTCCACCGCGCGCATCCGCAGCCGCGCGCCGGCCTGGTGGCCGTGGTGGTTCTGGTGGCCGCCGTGGCCGCCGTGCGCGCGGGGGCCCTTGGCCGCGCCCTTCTGGGGGCCGTGCTGCAACCCGTTCTGCAGTCCGTTCTGGACCTCGATCAGCACCTCGGCCGAGACCCCGCCGCACACGCCGACGGACCACAGCTGGGGGGCGGGGGCGACCGCCGCGATGGCCGATCTGAGCTGCCCGGGAATTCCCTGGATCTCGCGCAGGAATGCCCGGCCGCCGGCGGTCAGTTCAACGCCACGGGAACTCCGGGTGAAAAGTTCGGAACCGATCCGCTGCTCCAGTCGGCGGATTTGCTGGCTGAGACTCGGCTGGGAAATGCGGAGTTCCTGTGCGGCGGCGGAAACCGTGCCGGCCCGGACCACGGTCAGGAAGTACCGGAGGTGCCGCATGTCGAAGTCGTCGACCTCCCGGGCGTCCGCCATCGCCCGGAGCAGGAGTTCGTCGGCCGGATCCGGCCGGGGTTCGTCGAAGCCCGGGTGGACGGGGGTGCGTCGGCCCGTCCACTCGTCCAGCACGCTCATCCGCTTCCTCCAAAGCGTCGTACCAAGCAGGTGTCGGCAGGGCTGGTGCGCTCACTGGCACCCCGCTGTCGCGGGGGTCCTGTTGCAGCATGGCACAAAATTCGTTCCAGAAGGTATTTTTTACACGCCTGGAACAGGACCGACAGCGCAGCCCGCCGACAGACCCGTCGAGCAGCCCGCCGACAGACCTGTCGAGCAGCCCGCCCCGGAGCCGCCGGAGAGCACCGCGCCGACGCCCGGCGTCCCGTCGACGGCCGCTCCGCCCTCGGCCAGCGCCGCGAACAGCAGCCGCCACAGCGGCTCCCCGCCCGGTGCGCCCACGATCTCGACGCACCAGGCGGGGGCGTTCAACAGCCCGTACACGGCGATCAGCAGGGCGGCGGCGACCAGCGGCGGCGAGTGCCGGGCGGAGCCGGCCTCGCCCTGGGTGCGGCGGACCAGCTCGGTCAGCGAGCCGTGCACCTCGACCAGCACGCCGGAGACCGACTGCGCCAGCACCGGACAGTCCGACGCCAGCCGGAGCGCCGCCCGCAGCCGCACGTCCGACCGCATCCGGCCGACGAAACCGACCACCACGTGCTCCAGCACCACGGCCGGCTCGGCGTCCGGCACGTCGTGCTCGGCCCGCAGGACCGCCCAGGTGCGCCGGGACTCCTCGATCAACGCCCACGCCAGCGACCGCTTCGACGGGAAGTGACCGTACAGCGCGCCCTTGGTCATCCCCGTCCGCTCGGCCACCGCGTTCAGCGTGGTGCTGCGGTAGCCCTGCGCCGCGAACAGCTCGGCCGCCGCCGTCAGCACCTTCTCCAGCGTCCGTTGGGCCCGTTCCTGCTTCGCCATGTTCTCGATACCCTCCTTGTGAGCGAGAGCACATACATACCACCCGGTGCGAACCATCCCGGACCTTCCGGTCCTAACGGCCCTGTCCGCCTTCCCAGTTGCTCCGGTCGTCCCGGCCGTCCAAGTCGTCCCGGCCGCTCGGGTCGTTCCGGTCGTCCCGGCCGCTCGGGTCGCTCATGCCGCTCAGGTCGTTCCAGTCGCCCGGTTCGGCCGGGAGCACCGGCCAGCCGGACCGCCGGGCCCGCTCCAGCAGCACCGGGGTGCCGCCCACCACCGTCGGGCGGCCCACCGCGTCGAGCAGCGCGAGGTCGCTCTCGTGGTCGCCGTACCCGAAGCAGTCCGCCGGGTCCGCGCCGTGCTCGCGCATCAGCCGGACCGCGGCCCGGGCCTTGGCCGCCCCGATCATCGACTCCCGCACCTCGCCGGTCACCGTCCCCGCCCGGTCCACCAGCAGCTCGGTGCAGACCAGGGTCGCGCCCAACTCCCCGGCCAGCGCGGCCAGGAGCGGACGCATCGAACCCGAGACCAGCACCAGCCCCCGCCCCTCGGCCCGGTGCCGGACGGCGGCGGCCAGCGCGGCCGGGACGAACGCCCTCCCGCTCCGCCGGTACGCCCGGTACCACTCCCGCCCCGCCGCCTCCAGCTCCGCCAGCGGCACCCCCGCGTAGCGCCGGAAGTACCGCCGGTTCAACGCCTCGCGGTCGGGCGCCGCCGAGGCCTCGGCCGCCGGGTCCGGAAGCCCCGCCGGCGCCCGGTCCGGGTGGCGCTCCTGCCAGTAGCGCCAGAACAGCACCAGGCTCTTGCCCGCGAGCACGGTTTCGTCGACGTCGAAGAATGCCAGCCCGGGCCGCGCCCGGGGGAGCGCGGTCACCGGGCGCCCCCGGGGCGGCAGCGCGGTGGCCGTGGTGACAGGGGTGGCCACGGTGACGGGGGTGGCGGCGGTGCGTCGCAGGGGAGTCGCCGGGGCGGGACCGGGGAGTGGCGGGTCACCGGGCGCCCCCGTCCGGCAGGGCCGCGGCGGCGTAGGCCGCCGCGGCGGGTTCGAAGCGGAGGGCGCCGTGTCCGGTGCCGGTGGTGACGTCGCGCCAGGCGCGTTGCAGCGGGCTGCCGGGGTGCTGTCCGCGCAGGCCGGCCGCGCGGAAGAGGTCGTCGACCGCCTCCCGGCAGCCCGCGGCGGCGAAGGCGGCGTCGCGCCGGTTCTCGGCGACCGCGAGCGCGGTGGGCTCCGCACGGTCCGCGCGGTCGGCGGCGTGCGCCAGCAGCAGGCCCGCCGCGTGGATCCGGGCCGCGGCCGAGGCGAGGACGGCACTCCGGCCGGGCTCCGCCCAACCGTCCACCGCGTCCCCGGCGGGGACGTCCCCACCCGCCGCCCGGCCCTCGCCCGCCGCCCGTCCTCCGTTCGCGGACTCGTCCCCGGCCGGCGCGCCGCAGGCGCGCAGGGCGGCCCGGGCCGTGCCCAGCAGCGGGGCCGCGAAGAGCAGCCCGGCCACCATCGGGTACGGGACCCGGTGGCAGCGGGCCGCGTCGGGCAGCGGCCGGAGCAGCGCGTCCAGGGTGAACGAGCGGTGCGCGGGGACGAGGATCCGCTCACCCGTCACGCCGTTGCTGCCGGTGCCGCGCAGGCCGACCGGGTCCCAGTCGTCGCACACGGTCAGTTCGGCGCGCGGCACCGCGAAGATCCGGTGCTGGGGACGGCCGTCCGGCCCCGGTGTCCAGGAGGCCAGCAGCACCCACTCGGCGTGGTCGACACCGCTGGCCGTGCGCCACTCGCCGTCCAGCCGCCACCCGCCGGGCGCCTCGGCGGCGCGGCCCTGCGGCGGGACGACGGAGGCGGCGATCCGGGCGTCCGGGCCGTGCTCCCACAGGTCGCGCTGTCCCCGTTCGGGCAGGTAGGCGGCGAGTCGGCCGTGCGCCGCGAACAGGGTGGCGCACCAGCCGGCGGCGGCGCAGGCCTGCGCCAGGTCGGCGGCGTCGGCGACCAAGCGGGCGAAGCTCCCGGCGGTGCCGCCCCAACGGGCGGGGACGAAGCGGCGGGCGAAACCGGCCCCGGCCAGGGCGTCGGCGACCCGCCCGGTGAGCCGGCGGCGCTCCTCGGCGAGCGGCGCGTCCCGCCGGGCCAGTTCGGCCAGTTCGGCCAGATCGGTGAGGCCGGTCGGCTCGGCGGTGGGTTCGGTGGCGGGTTCGGCGGGTCCGGGGACCGAGCGGCGGGCCGTCAGGGGGGCGGCGGCGAGCGCTCCGGGGTTCAGCACGTCACCCCCGGCAGTATCCGGAACGGTTCGACCGCCGTCACACTGTCGCCGCCGCGCAGGGCGGCGCGAGCCAGCTCCCGTCCGCCCTGGTGGGCGCGGAGGGTCAGGACGCCGTCGGGGGCGGTCGGTTCGGCGGTGATGGCCACCGGTGCGTTCAGCTCGCCGAAGGCGGTGAACCCGACCGAGAGCAGCGTCACGGCGTCCGTGCCCGGCCGGTGTCCGCCCGCCGCGCCCCGGCAGCCGGTCGCGACCCGTCCCGCCGCGGCCCGGCCGACCGCCGCGCCCCGGCAGCCGGTCGCGGCCCGGCCGGCCTGGCGGAACGCCTCGACCAGCGCCATGCCCGGTATGTGGTCGGAGTCGTGGTCGAACAGCACGGGGTGGGCCGGGTCGAGCTGCAGCCACCAGGCGTTCGTCCGCATCGGGTCGGCGGCCACCAGCACGTCCTGTTCGGCGAGTTGGCCGACGGCGCCGGGCGAGAGCGGGATCCGGGGCGGTTCGGGCTGGTCCGCCGCGGCGGGGCCGCCGCCGCGCCGGCGCACCGCGGCGTAGCTGTCGGGTGCCATCGGCATCCAGGCCAGCCTGGTCCGGCCGACGGCGCGGCCGCCCAGCAGGACGTCGGCCTCCAGCGCGAGCGGGATGTTCCGGCCGCGGGCGGGCGCCCGGTGGCAGCGCACGTCGAGCGTGACGGCGAGACCGCCCGGCGGCACCGGGGGCAGCGGTTCGGACAGGTCGACCGCGGCCTCGTTCAGGATGAACGGCATGTCGTACGGGACGTCCAGGAAGCGGTGGGACAGGTGGATGGCGGTCTGGCGGGTGGTCTCCAGCACCAGGACCGGGTCGGCGGCGGGCGCGCCGAGGTGGGCGAGGTAGTGGTCGCGTTCCCAGCGGGCGGCGACCGCGAACCGGTCGGCGGCCAGCTGCCGCGAGTCGGTGAGCAGCACCTCCGCGTCGGCCGTCTTGTGGACGGAGGCCCGGGGGACGCGTCCGCCGAACTCCAGGGCGGGCCGGTGCCGTTCGCCCTCCGGTCGGGGCGGCCCGTTCTCCGGGCGGTGCGGCTCGGCGTTCGATCCGAGCGGTTCGGCGTTCGGGCGGTGCGGCCCGTTCTCCGGGCGGTGCGGTTCGGCGTTCGGGCGGTGTTCGCGCGGCCCGGTGGGGCCGGTCGTCGTCTCGGGTCCAGGAATGTTGTGCATGAACAAGATCCCCTCCTCCCTCGCCACGGCAGCCCATGCGCCGGTATGGTCCCGGCACGGCACGTGGCGACTCGAAAAATATACCTTCGGGGAGGAATCTGTGGGGGGCGTTCCCGCCAACAGTCGCCGAACGGCACCGAACAGCACCGACCGCACCAGCCGGCACCGGAGAGCCGCCCCGGAGCCGGCACCTGCCACCCAGAGCGAAGCCGTACGAGCACGGAGAGACCCATGTCAGAGCCGCAGACCACCCTCCGCCAGTCCCGACCCCCGGCCCGGAAGGCGGCCGACCCCAAGCAGGAGCGATCCGCCCGGACCCGGCAGCGGGTCCTGGTGGGCGCCGCCGAACTCTTCACCGAGCGCGGCTTCCTGCAAACCTCGGTCAAGGACGTCGCCGACCGGGTCGAGATGACCAAGGGCGCCGTCTACTTCCACTACCCGACCAAGGAGGCGCTGGCCGTCGCGATCGTCGAGGAGCACTACGCGCGCTGGCCGCGCCTGCTCGACGAGGTGGTCCGGGAGGGCCTCGGCCCGCTGGCCACCGCCGCCCGGATGCTGGAACGGGCCGCCGCCGCCTTCCAGGAGGACGTGGTGGTCCAGGCCGGCGCCCGGCTGCAGATCGAACGGCCGCAGATCGACGCCGAGCTGCCCACCCCGTACGTCGACTGGATCGCCCTGCTGGAGTCCCTGCTGGTCTCCGCACAGGTCGACGGCGAGCTGCGGGCCGACGTCGTGCCGGGTCGGGCGGCGCGCGCCCTGGTGTCCGCGTTCTTCGGCTCGCAGCACGTCTCCGACGTCCTCAGCGGGCGGGCCGACGTGGTGGAGCGCTGGCGCGACCTGAGCGAGCTGCTGTTCCGCGCGATGCGCACGGGATGAGACCGGCGCCGCCCCCGGACGGGCGGGGCGGCGCCGGACCCGGGCGCGCCGTCCGGGGAGGTCCGGCTCGGCCCGGGCCCGTCCGGGAGTCGGTCGGGGGAGGCCGGCTCCCGGACGGGTGCTCTCAGGGCGGGTGAGCTCAGGACGGGTCGGTGATCTGGCGCCCGGTGCCGAGGACCACCAGGCCGCCGATCACCGCGAGGGCGGTCAGGGCGGCGGCGAAGACGGTGGCGCCGCTGGTCAGGCCGACCGCGTCGCTGAGGTAGCCGGCCGAGACCGGGAGGACGCCGGCGGGGATGTAGCCGCCCACGTTCAGGGCGGCGTTGGCCTCGGCGAGGCGCTGCGGGGCGATGGTCGAGTTGAGCAGGGACAGGCCGCCGAGCTGGCCGAGGCCCTGGCCGGCGCCGGCCAGCAGGGCGGCGGCGATCAGGGCGGCGACCGTTCCGGCGTGCACCGCGACGATCAGCACCACCATGCTCAGGACGGTGCTCACCGCGCCGGTGAGCAGGATGGTGCGGCGGCGCAGCCGCTGGACGGCGAACTGCACGCCCGTCGCGGTGAGGAACATCGCGAAGGCCATCGCGCCGGCCACGATCCGGTTGGTGGTGCCGAGCAGCCCGGAGAGCAGCGACGGGCCGAGCGAGAGCACGAACGAGGTCGCGGTGATGCCGGGCGCGAACACCGCGATGCCGAGGGCGAGTTGGCGGCCCCGTCCGGCCGGGACGCCGGGCACCCGGATCCAGGCGCCCTTGCCGCGCCGCTCGGGGCGGCGCACCGGCATCCGCAGCACCACCAGCACGGCGCTCGCCAGGACCACGGCCTCGACCACGAACACCGTCACCGTCGGCCCGGGGGCCAGTTCGGAGAGCGCGCCCGCGAGCAGCGGGCCGAGGCCCGCGCCGAAGACCATCGCGCAGGAGGCGAGCAGGGCGGCGATCCGCTTGCGGTCCGGGCCGGCCACGTCGGTGACCGCGGCCATGCCGGCCGAGACGACCGCGCCGACCGCGATGCCGGTGAACAGCCGGGCCACCAGCAGCGCGAACACGCTGCCCGCCGTCCCGAAGATCAGGCAGGCGGCCAGGGCGAGCGCCAGCGCCGGGAGCAGCACCTGCTTGCGCCCGATCCGGTCGGAGACCACGCCGGACACCAGCAGGGAGCCGATCAGGCCCACGATGTAGAACGCGAACACCACGGTCAGGGTGCCCTTGGAGAAGCCGATGTCGTGCTGCCACAGCACGTACAGCGGCGTGGCCGCGTTCGACAGCACGAACACGGCGGTGATCGGCCAGGCGGCCAGCCACACCCACGCCAGCGGGGCGACCCGGCCTGCGGCGGCAGCGGCCCCGGCGGAGTGGTTCGGCACCTCCTCGACGGCCTGGTCGGCTGCGGTTCCGGTCTTGGGCATGGCGACTCCTCCCGATCCGACTGTGGGCTCTCCATCAGTACGAGTCAAGTCGAACTTAGCATGCAGTACGATTCGAGTCGTACTGCATAGGAGCCGAGTTATGGACGAACGGAGGAACCGCCTATGACCGCGACCGCCAGCCCCGCCCCCGCCTTCAAGGTGCTGCCGGAGCCGCCCGACCTGCCCGAGCCGCTGCCCGAACCCGCCGTCGGGGAGCTGCGCCTGGAGGACGTGCTGGCCGCGCTCAGCTCGCCGCTGCGGCTGTCCATCGTCCGCAGGCTCCTGCTGGAGTCCGAGGACTTCGACCACTCCTGCCACTGGTTCGGCCTCGACCGCCCGAAGTCCTCCCTCACCCACCACTTCAAGGCCCTGCGCGAGGCCGGGGTCACCCGCCAGCGCCAGTACGGCCTGGAGCGCCGCAGTCAGGTCCGGGTCGCCGACCTCGAAGCCCGCTTCCCCGGCCTGCTCGCCCTCGTCGCCGCCTGGACCCCGCCGGACGAGCGACCGGACGAATGACCGGACGAGTGGCCGGACGAGTCACCCGCCCCCGGCGCCCGCCCCCGGCCGCTCCGGCGCCGCGCGGCGGGGCCCGAGGGGGCGTTCCCGGGGGTCGGAGCTTTGGTGCCGAACAGGCACAAAGCCGTTGCCGGGTTGTCGTGCCCGTCGACTAGAGTCCGCTACGGAAACGAGCGAGACGGCTACCGCCGGGCACGGAGACACCGCGCCCGGGCCGTCTCAGGGGGAGAGACTCCAGATGTTCAAGACCGGACGCACGTACCTCGCCGCCACCGCGGTGGTGCTCGCCCTGACCGCGACGGCCTGCGGCAGCAAGGGCGACGGCGGCACCGGCGGCAACGGCGGCGCCGCCCAGCCCGCCCCGAGCGGCACGAACTCCGCGGCCTCCGTCTCGGACCTCGACCCGGCCGCGCTGCTCAAGCTGGTCGGCGAGAAGACCAGCGCCGCCAAGTCCGCCAAGGTCGAGATCAGCAACGAGATCGGCACCGCCTCCAAGAGCACCATGAAGGGCGCCATCTCCTGGGAGCACGGCCTCCAGGGCGAGACCACCGGCACCATGGGCGGCGCGATGGCCGAGGCCCTCACCAAGGCGGGCGGCGACGGCACCTTCACCGTCCGCTACCTGAGCGAGGCGATGTACGTCAACATGGGCGACGGCATGGCCTCCCAGCTCGGCGGCAAGCACTGGATCAAGTACGGCTACACCGACCTGGCCAAGCTGATGGGCGCGGCCGGCGACAGCATGAAGAACCAGCTGAAGAACGCCGACCCGATCTCCTCGGTGCGCGCGATGATCGCCTCCGGCCAGGTCACCAAGGCTGGCCAGGAGACCGTGAACGGCGTCAAGGCCACCAAGTACACCGGTGACCTCGCCGCGGCGGACATCGCCAAGGCCACCTCGCAGGGCCTCACCGCCGACCAGGCCGAGGCGCTGCAGAAGCAGTTCACCGACGCCGGCATCACCACCGACCACATCGAGCTGTGGATCAGCAGCGACAACCTGCTGGTCAAGAAGGTCGAGAAGTTCTCGACCACGGCCGGCGATGCCGTCTCCACCGCCTCCTACTCCGACTACGGCGCCAAGGTCACGGCCACCGAGCCGAGCGCGCTCGACACGGTGGACTTCGCCGAACTGGTGAAGAGCAGCCAGTCCGGCTCCTGACCGCACGTCATACGCCGCACGCCGCATGCCGCATGCCGCACGCCGTACGGCGCACGACGCGGAGGAGGGGGGACCGGCAGCGCGCCGGTCCCCCCTCCTCCCGTTCCCTCCCGCCCTCAGGCCCGGCCGTCGACCGGCACCACCGGCAGCCCGTCGACCCGGACGAAGCCGTAGCCGCGTTCGGCCAGGCCCTCGATGACGGCGGGCAGCGCCTCGACGGTCTGCGAGCGGTCGCCGCCGCCGTCGTGCAGCAGGATCAGCGCGCCGGGACGGGCCTGGTCGAGGACGGCGCGGGCGATGGCGTCCGGGCCCGGCATCGACCAGTCGGACGGCTCGACGTCCCAGAGCACCACGGTGGCGCCCGACTCGCCGATCCAGCGCAGCACGTCGGGCGTCCGCCCGCCGTAGGGCGGCCGGAACATCAGCGGTGCGCCGTCGCCGCCGACGGCCGCCGCGATCGCCCGGTCGGTGCGGGCGAGTTGGGCGAGCAGCTCGGGCCGGGACAGCTCGGGCAGGTACGGGTGGGACCAGGTGTGGTTGGCGAGCTGGTGCCCCGGCGGCGGCCATCCGGCGCAGCTCGGCGCGGTGGGCGAGCGCGTGCAGGCCGACGCAGAAGAAGGTGGCGGGCACCGCGTACCGGTCCAGCACGTCCAGGATCCGGCCGGTGTACGGGGGGTTGGGGCCGTCGTCGAAGGTGAGCGCGACCACCGGCCGGCCGCCGGTGTTGCCCCACAGGCAGTGTCCGGCGCGGACCATCCGCTCCAGCTCGGCGGCGCTGGTCCCGATGTCGGCGACCATCTCGGCGGAGCGCCCGCCCAGCGTCCCGGTGCCCGGGCCCAGCCGGACGACCGCCGCCGGGTCGCGGGCGGCCGCCCCCGCCAGCTCCTCCGCCGGGACGGAGCCGAACCCGCGGCGCGGCGGCAGCAGCCACGGGTCGGCCCGGTAGACGTCCAGACCGGCGGCCAGCAGGCCGCCGTCCAGCATCCCGTTGGTGGAGTCGATGACCGTCGCCAACTCCTCGCCCGCCGCCGCGCACGCGCGCCGCAGGCCGAGCAGGTGCGCGGTGACCGCGCCGACCTCCCCGGCCGCGAAGCGGACCGTGGGCGCGACCGGGCGGCCCGCCGCGTCCAGGACGGCGACCTCGAAGCCGACGGCGGTCCAGGCAACTCCCGAGAAGCGCATCGCGGTCCTTCGCGGCCGGCCGCGGCCAGGCCGCCGCGGGAACGGTCAGGAAGCTTTCCGAACAGTCGATGGCGCGTCAACCCTACTGACGGGAAAGGGAACTGAAATACCGTCAGTCACCGACGGGGCGTCAGTGCTCCAGGTCGGCGCGCATCGCCGCGAACAGCTTGGCGGCGTCGGCCGGCGCGGTCGCGGGGAACAGCGCCACCGCGGCCGTCGACGCGTCGACCCAGCCGCACAGCGCGTCGTTGCCGAGCGGGAAGCACTCCAGGTTGCCGCCGAGCGGGCCGGCCGGGTACGCCACCGAGGTGCCCGGGCTGCCGGCGGTGCCCTGGCCGACCGCGTAGTCGACCAGGCCGCGCCACAGGTGCTCGCGGCGCTTGCTGGGCTCCTCGGGCACGTTGTCGACGCCCGCGAACAGCACCGGACGGCCCTTCTGCCGCTGGTAGTTGGTCTCCACCAGGGTCATCCCCGCGCGCATCTCGCCCGGGTCCACCGGCACGTCGCTCAGCTGGGACTCGCCGGTGCCCCGGAGCAGCCCGCCGGCCGTCTGCGCCTCGGTCAGCTTCCGCTTGCCGTCGGGCGCGGCGGGCGCGGCGGAGGAGGCGGGCGGCGTCGCGACCGGCGTCGGGCGCGCCGAGCCGGTCGCGGGCTGCGCGGTGCCCGACGCGGCCGCCGCCGGGCTGCTCGCGGCCGGGGCGGCCGCGTCGCCGTCCGTCCCCTCGGGGTCGCAGGCGGCGAGGGTGAGCGTCGCGGCCAGCGCCGCGGCGGCGAACAGGGCGCGGGCGGCGAGCGGTTGACGTGCGGTCATGGCGGGTTCCCCCAGGGTGCGTGGTGAGGTGCTGCGCCCGGGCTGCCGGACCCGGGGTGCGTGACGAGGCAGGACGCTATCGGTGCCGGCCCCGGCCCGGAGCCGAAGACGCCGTTTCCGGACCGCATCGGGACCGGACGGTGACACGTCACCCCCTCCCGTCCCCTCCCGTCTCCCTCCCGTCCCGCGCCGGGCGGGGACGGTCCGGTCCGCGGACGGGAAAACCGTTTTGGCGCGGCGCCCCGGCACCGCGATGATGCGGACGGGTGTGCCCGCACGGACCGGGCGCGCCGACCACCCGCACCACGCCAGGAGGACACCGCGTGCATCCCGACCTCGCCAAGGCCAGCGAACTGCTCGACGCCGACGACCCGCAGGGTGCCGTCCGGGAGCTGCGCAGCGTCGCGGGAGACCTGACGGCAGCCGAACTTGCCCCGGCGGTCGCCAGGTTGGCCGAACTGGCCGGGATCGACGACCTGGCCCGGGCCGCCGCCGCACTGGCCGACGGGCCCACCGCCCCCGGCCCGCTCTACGCGTACGGGTACGCCTGCATCGAGCACGGCCTGTCCGAGTTCGCGGTCCCCGCGCTGCGCCAGGCGCTGGCCGGCGCGCTGCGCGGCGAGGGCGCGCCCGAGGGCAGGCGGCGGCTGTTCGGCCGTTCCCGCCGGGCCGGGGCCGAGGTCGTCCCGCGCCAGGTGCTGCTGGAGCTGGCCGTCGCGCTGGAGGACGGCGAGCGGCACGCCGAGGCCGTCGAGCTGCTCGACGAGCACCACGCGATCACCGACGACTGGCCCGACCGCTACCTGCTGGTGCACAACGCGCTGATGGCCGGCCGGCTCGACCGGGCCCGGGAGGTCTTCGACGGGCTCGCCGCCCCCGACGAGACCTGGCAGCCCGCCGCCGACCGGATCCGCCGCACGCTGGCCCGGGCCGCCGCCACCCCGCCCGCCGGCCCGACCGACCTGCGCGGCTGGCACCACGTCCTCACCGGCGGCCTGCTCGCCACCCGCTCCCCGTTCGGTTACGACGCCGGGATGACCGGCCGCTGGGCCTACCTGCAGGGCGGCTGGGACGACTGCCGGCTCGGCCTGGAGCGGCTGGGCGCCGTCCTGGCCGCCACCGACCGCCACCCCACCGCCGTCGCCCTGCTGCCCGACCGGGGCAGCCGGGTGCTCGGCCTGGCCGCCGCCGAACTGCTCGGCCTGCCCGCCGCCCCCTACCGGCCCGGCACGCCCGACGCGCTGGTGGTGGCGTACGACCTGAACGAGGTCGACCCGGAGCTGCTGGAGCAGCTGCACGAGCGGGCCCCCGGCGAGGTGCTGTACGAGCACGCCACCTGCTGGACGGACACCCCGGCGGTGTCGGCCGACGTCTGCGGCCTGCTGGTGCAGCGGATCGTCGCGCCCTGGGAGCCCCGGATGGAGGTGGGCGAGGAGGGCCGGGTCTCCGAGGTCCCGGCCGACGGCCGCCCCGCCGAGGAACTGGCCCGGGAGATCCTGGCCGCCTCCGCCGAGCCCGACCCGGGCGACGGCAGCGCCCCGCCGGACCCGCAGGAGGAGCTGGAGCGGTTCGCCGCCCGGGCCGCCGCCACCTGGGCGACCGGCCCCCGGGACCGGATCCGCTCGGCCGGCCCGGTCCGCAGCTCCCGCTTCGACTGACCCGGGCGGTCGCGGACCCGCCCGCGCCCGCTGGACCGAGGGGGTCCGGCGGGCGCGGGCGGGTGCGTGCTGCGGGTGGGGCTACCTGCCGGGGCGGGACCTGCTCCAGGCCGGGGCGACGAGGGCGACCAGGGCGACCGCGAAGCCGATCTGCAACAGGTGCCGGATCCAGTCGATGCCCCCGGTGTGCCGGACGCCGATCCAGCCGGCCACCAGGTTCCCGAGCAGCGCGCCGGCCGCGCCGAGCAGCATGGTCAGCCACCACGGGATGGACTGTGGGCCGCGCAGGATCAGCTTGGCGAGCACGCCCAGGATGAAACCGATCAGCAGAATCCAGAGGAGTTGGAACATCGAAACCCAGCCTTTCCGGTCGGGGCCTTTCCGGTCGGTGCCGACCGGTCGGGTGCCGGCCGGTGGGACAGCGGTGACCGGACGGCGGTGAACCGTGCACGGGCCCGCCGACGGGCGGGTCCGCACCTGCCATGATCGCGCGCCCCGGCCGTCCGGGCATCTCGGCAACCACCCGGACCTGCGGGTTTGCAAAGCCTCGGCAAAGGGTAACGGGACGCCCCGGACCGGGGGGCCCGGTGATTGCGCCGCGACGCGGTGTGGTGGGATAAACGACCTGAGCGCACGTCAAGTCCTACGGGGGGACACGGGATGGCAGCGGGTTTCGGCTACGAACTGGGCGAGCTGGCGAAGATCCAGCGGGAGTTCCAGACGATCCAGCAGCGAATGGGTGAACTGTCCAAGCAGACCGGTCACATCAAGGCGGTGATGACCAAGGCCGTCACCACCGACCTGGCCGCGGGCGCCCTCGGCGGCGTCATCGGCTTCGGCGCGGTGGTCGCCCAGGTCCGCGACCGGGTCGAGGCGATCCAGAAGCAGATGGCCGCCCTGGAGCGGACCAAGAACGAGCTCACCAGGAACCTCGGCGACGACGTCGCCAAGCTCGCCACCGTCGCCAAGCGGTACGCGGAGGCCGAGCGGCGCGCCCACGAGGCCGTCGAGAAGCCCGGCCAGGGCCGCCACCCCGGGCAGCCGTCCCACCCGAACAAGCCGGGCCACCGGCCGGGCAAGCCCGGTCAGCCCGGCCACCGGCCGGGCCACCCCGGGCAGCCGTCCCACCCGAACAAGCCCGGTCACGGCGGCGACCACGGCAACGACCCCGCGCCCACCGTGTCGCACGAGGGCGCGATCAAGGTCGGCGAGGTCACCTACGGCGGCAAGGGCAAGTACAAGAGCGGCGAGGCGGCCTGCCGGGAGTACATCGCCCAGGCGCTGGACGCGATGGGCGTCACCGACCCGAAGGCCCGCGAGGCGTGGACCGAGGGCATGCTGACCATCGCCAAGCGCGAGTCCACCTACAACGCGCCCACCTCGCAGATCAACCTGTCGGACGTCAACGCGCACGGCGCCACGGTCGGCGACGGCCACCCCGCGAACTGCTCGCGCGGCGGCTGGCAGTGCATCCCGACCACCTTCGCGGCCAACCACGTCAAGGGCACCTCCACCGACATCTACGACCCGGTGGCCAACGTCGCGGCGTCCATGACGTACATCCGCGGCAGGTACCACGTCTCGCCGGACGGGCACGACCTGGCGGCCAAGGTGCCGCAGGCCAACCCGAACCACCGGCCGCAGGGCTACTGACCCGCCCGGTCCGCCGCCGGCCCGCGACGGCCGCCCCCGCACCCGTGCGGGGGCGGCCGGTCGCCCGCTGCCGCCGCCCCGTCACCCCGTCACCGAACCCCCCAGGGATACCCGTGCGTTCGCTCCGCCTCGCCGCCACCGCGGCGGCCTGCCTCTCCGCCGTCGCGCTCCTGTCGGCCTGCGACCCCGACGGCACCGGCGGCGGTGACGCCGTCACCACCGCCGCCACCACCCCCGCCCCCGGCACCGCCACCCCGGCGGCCTCCGCCCCGGCCGGCGGCACCGCCTCGCCCGGTACGGCGAGCAGCCCGGCGGCGAGCGGCCCGGCGGCGGGGGAGGCTGCGCCCGGGAAGGCGGGACGGCTGCCCGGCGGGGTGTGGATCGACCCGAAGGCGGTGTCGCTGAACTCCGCGCTGCACTGGAAGGCGCCCGGCTCCGCCGTCAAGGTCCTCGGCGAGAAGGGCGCCTTCCGGATCGAGACGCTCTGCCGGATCCCCCGCGAGGACTCCTTCGCCGAGGTGCCGATGGTGGAGACGGCCTCGCTGGGCGGCACGGCCGACGACTGGGCGGCGGACGAGACCGTCGCGAGCTTCGGCTCCTCGCAGAAGGACAGCGGCCGCGCCCAGAGCGCGTACGCCGTGTTCAACGCCCTGAAGGAGGGGGTGAAGGGCTGCGCCGCCACCGTGCCCGGCGCGGTGGTGAAGGTGGACTCCGAGGACGGCATGACGCTGGCCGCCACCCTGAGCGTCCCGCTGGCGGGTGGCGGCACCGCCGAGGTGCACGAGTACCTGGCCGCACCGGACGGCTCGGTCGCCGAGCTGACCCTGCACGCCCAGCTGTCCGAGGGCGCCCACCCGAGGACCGCCTGGTCCGCGCCCGCCGCGGCCGGTCCGCTGGACGCCCTGGCCAAGCCGCTCTGCCGCGCCTTCGCCGACTGCTGAACCCCCGCTCGCCCCACCGGGCCGGTCCGCGCGCCGCGCGGGCCGGCCCGCCGCCGTCCGCGCCCCTCCCGCATCCTCCCGCGCGCGGCGCCGCCGGGGCCGTCCCCGGAACCGTTACACACTCCTCGCCGCATCCCCCTCGACCGGTACCTCTCACGCAGAGCTAAAATCGGGGGGTGAGCGAAACGCCGGAGGAGTACCAATCCGCCGAGGAGCTCTCCGGGCTGCTCGTCGGCATCCAGCGGCTGATCCGCCGCCGCCTGCTGTCGGCCTGGCCGGACGGCCCCAGGCTGCGCGGCGCCCAGGTCGAGCTGCTGAGCCTGGTGCTGGACAGCCCGGGCGTGCGGGTCTCCGAGGCGGCCGAGGAGCTGTTCCTGGCCGGCAACTCGGTCTCCACCCTGGTCAACCAGCTGGTCGGCAAGGGCCTGCTGCGCCGGGAGGGCGACCCCGCGGACGGGCGGGCGGTGCTGCTGTACGCCACCGACGAGGCCGTCGAGCGCCTGGCCGCCTGGCGGGCGCGCCGGGCCGAACTGATCGGCGAGGTGGCCGCGGAGCTGCCGGCGCCCGACCGGGCCGCGCTGGTCGCCGCCCTGCCCGCGCTGCGCGCCGTCGCGGCCGGCCTGCGCGGGCGGGAGGGCGACCTCCGGACGGGGCCGGCGGCGGTGGCCGACCCGAAGGTCGACGGCCCGGCCGCCAGCGGTCCACCAGGTGCCGCGGTACCCCGAGAACGACCGCGGCACCTCCGGGAGCGGGGCACGGGCTCCCGCGCTCCCGGGGGCGTCCCCCGTGGACGCGCTCAGTAAAATATCACATTGCCCATCGCGGCGGTGGGGCCGCTCAGCAACCCGGCTCCGTCGCGCCCGCCGCCCCGGCCGCCCCCGTCGGGCCGGTGGCCGCGAACAGCGCGTCCAGCGCCTCGTCCACCCGCGCGCGCTCGGCCGCGCCGCCCGGCGGCACCAGGTACAGCGTTCGCCGCACCCAGGCCGCCACCGGCGCCGCCGGGGCCTGCAGGAAGGCGTCCCCCTCCGGCGAGCAGAGCATCAGCGTCACCATCCGGCGGCCGTCCACCGAGGCCGGCCACACCCGGACGTCCCCGAGGCCGGTGGGCCGCAGCAGCCCCTGCACCAGCAGGTCCCGGGCGAAGAACCAGCCGATCGGCTGCGCCGAGTCGACGTGGAAGGCCACGTGCACCGCGTACGGGTCGTCGGGGCAGTACACCAGCCGCGCCGGAACGGCGAAGGCCTCCTCCGGCGACAGCAGCAGGTCCATCACCAGGTCGAGGCGCAGCTCGGCGGGGCTCTCCATCACGGGTGTCTTCTCCAGGCGGTCCGGCCCGGCGGGTCCGGGCTGGTCTGAGCAGGAGACTAGAGCCGCCCGGCGCACCCACGGGCGCCCTGGACGCCAACGCTGTCCGAACGAACAGCGCCACCCCGTCCCGGCCTGTGGGCGGCGACAAAACCCTCCCTCCAACGGCCCGACGCGCCGTCAACACCCGCCCCCGCCCTCACCCGTGGAACGCCCGTGCGGCCGCCGCCCCGTCCCGGCACCCCCACGGCGTGCCCGCCCCGGCCCGCGCCCCCGCGCCGACCGCGCGCGCCGCTCCGCGCCGTCCCGTGCCGCCTAGGCTCACCGCATGGGCACCCGACTCCCCGAGGCGCCGGTGGACTCGGCCGCGCGACTGGCCGGCCACCTGCTGGACCGGCTCACCGCGCTCACCGAGGAGACGGTCCGCCGGATCCGCGACAACATGACCGTCTACCGCAGCGCCGGACCGCTGCCCGCCGGGGACCTCACCGAATCCGTCCGCAGCAACATCGAGTTCACCCTGCGCCGGCTCGCCCACGAGGAGGGCCCCTGCCTGGAGGCCCCCCGCCGCACCGGGCGGCTGCGCGCCGAACAGGGCGTCCCGCTGGCCACCGTGCAGTCCGCGTTCCGGATCGGCTTCGCCCACCTCTGGGAGACCATGGCCGCCGAGTCGCTCCGCCACGGCCTCGCCACCAGCGGGGAACTGGTGCAGATGGCCACCGACGTCTGGCGGTTCAACGAGGAGTCGACCACCGCCATGATGAACGCCTTCAACCGGACCACCGCCCTGCTGATGGTCCGCCGCGACCAGGAGCGCTCCGCCCTGGTCGACGTGGTGCTGCGCGGCGGCATGGGCAACCCCGGCTCGGTCCTGGAGGCCGCCGACATGCTCACCCTCCCGTACGACGGCACCTTCGCCGTGGTCGTCGCGCACGCCCCCGGGCTCGCCCGGCAGGCGCTGCCCGACATCGAACCCACCCTGCGCGAACACGACATGGGCTCCGCCTGGCGGCTCACCCCGGACGCCCACATCGGCATCGTCTCGATGCGCGCCGCCGCCGCGATCGACCAACTGGTCGACACCCTGCGCAGCCAGACCGTCCGCCGGGCCGGCGTCAGCCCCTGCTACACCCGGCTCGACCAGACCCCGCAGGCCCTGCACCTGGCCCAGGTCGCGCTCGCCAGCTCCGCCCGGCCCGACGAGACGGTCACCCTGTTCGACGCCAACCCGCTGCCGATGTTGGTGGCCAGCGCCCCCTCCACCGCCTCCCGGATCGGCAACCAGGTGCTCGGCCCGGTGATGGAGCTCCCCGACGGCCAGCGCGAACAGCTGCTCACCACGATGTCCACCTGGTTCGCCGTCGACGGCTCCGCCGACAAGGCCGCCAAACTGCTCCACTGCCACCCCAACACCATCCGCTACCGGCTGCGCCGGATCGAGCAGCTCTCCGGCCGTACCTTCGAACGGCGCCTGGACTCCGCCGAGTTGTACATCGCGCTGCAGGCCGTCCTGCACCTGCCCGGGGTGGTGCGCGACCCGCTGGAGTGAGCGCGCCCCCGCCGGGGCCCGCGGCCTTCCCCGGCCCCGGGACCCCGCTACCTCGGCCGGCCGGCCCCGGCGGACGCCGCCGCCGGCCGGTTCGCGGCGGCCGCGGCGGCGGCCACCGGCAGCGGGTCGCGCGGCGGGCGGCCCAGCAGCTCCGCGAGGTCGGGGGAGGTGCCGGCCAGGAAGCCGTGCCGGACGGTGCTGGCGATCGAGGCGAGCATGGCCGGCTGGAACGGCAGCAGCCCCGGCATCGCCGCGCGGACCAGCTCCCGGTGCTCGCCCAGGCCGACGGTGCGGTGCGCCACCCCGAGCCGCTCGGCCACCAGGCCCGCCGTGACCGGCGCCCCGACCAGGTCGTACACCCGCCCGGCGTGCCGCGCCGGATCCGCCGCGACCCGCGCCGCCGCCTCGGCCAGGTCGGCCCGGGCGACCGCCGCCAACGCGCCGCCGCCGAACGGGGAGACCAGGCCCGCGCCGCCGTCCTCCCAGGCCAGCAGCCCGCCGAACAGCTCGGCGTACAGGCCGTTGCGCAGGACCGTCCAGGACGGGCCGCCCTCCCGCAGCAGGCGCTCGGTGGCGCGGTGCGCCAGGGCGAAGGCGAGGTGGTCGCCCGCCGTGGTCAGGCTGGTGTAGACCACGTGCCGGACGCCGTCGCGGGCCGCCGCCGCGAGCACCGCCGCGTGCCGGGCGACCACCAGGTCGTCCTCGGCGTAGCCGGCCGAGACCAGCACCAGGGTGGACACCCCGGCGAGGTCGAGGCCCGCCGGGTCGTCGAAGTCGAGGCGCCGCACGCCCTCGCCCGGCGTCCGGCTGCCGCCGACCACCGGCGCGCCCTCCGCCCGCAGGGCGGCCAGCACCGCCGCGCCGAGGTTCCCGTTCGCACCCGTCACCAAGATCATGTCGCTCGCCGTCCTCCGTCGCGGTCCCCGTGGGCTGACTACGCTTGATCCTCGATCGCGCCCGCACCGCCCACAAGGAGGCAGTTCGATGTCACCCACGCACACCGCGGTAACCACCCCCGCGGAGCTCGACCCCTGCGGGCACCAGGGCCATCCCGACTGCGGCATCCGCGACGTCCAGGACCGGCTCGGCGACAAGTGGTCCGTCCTGGTCATCGTCGAACTCGCGGGCGGGCCACGGCGGTTCCGCGAGATCCAGCGCGCGGTCGACGGCATCTCGCAGCGCATGCTCACCCTCACCGTCCGCCGGCTCGAACGCGACGGCCTGGTCCGGCGCACCGTCTACCCGACCGTCCCGGCCCAGGTCGACTACCGCCTCACCGAGACCGGCACCGGCCTCACCCACCTGGTCAAGGCACTCGCCGACTGGTCGCTCGCCCACCGCACCGCCATCGCCGACGCCCGCCACGCCTACGACCTCGCCCACCCCGGCCACGACATCCGCTGACCGGCCCCGCCCGGCCCGGCGCCGCACCCCGCCTCCCGGAACTCCCGCCGGTGGAGGGGGCCCTGGCAGGATCTCGCGGGGATCCGTCCACGGTGACGCTTGCCGGGCCGGATCCCCTTGCGCAGGATGGGCGCGTGTCCGGCCGCCGGCGGACGCCCGACCCCCAGGAGGCAACGATGGCTTTGGAGATGCGCGACCGCTGCGAGAGGTGCGGGACCGAGGCCCTGCCTCCGGACGCGCCGGCCCGGATCTGCTCGTACGAGTGCACCTTCTGCCCGGCCTGCGGCGACGCCATGGGGCACGTGTGCCCCAACTGCGGCGGCGAGCTCGTGCCGCGGCCGCGCCGCGCGGGCGGCGTCGCCCGGGCGCTCAGCGGCTGATCGAGACGGCGAAGGGCGCGAACCCGCCGGTTCGGATGACGTGCGGGACGAACAGGACCGCGGCCTCCGTGGCGCGGGCGGTCTCGATCCCGCCGAGGTCGGCGATCCACTCCTGCTTCCAGCCGAGGTCGGCGAGGAGTTCGCGGACGGTCCGCTTGGCGTGCGGGTCGTCGCCGGAGAGGAACGCGGTCGGCGGCTGGGCGAGGTCGGCGGGCGCGGTCATCACGGAGAAGAGCATCGTGTTGAGGGTCTTGACGACGTGCGTCCCGGGGAGGGCTTCCTGGAGCCGCTCGGCCAGGCTGGAGCCGGGGTAGAGCAGGTCGGCGGGCAGTCCGTCCGGTCCGTCGAGGGTGGCGTTGGAGACGTCGACGAGGATCTTGCCCCGCAGTTCGTCGCGCAGGGCGGCGAGCCGCTCCAGCGAGCCGGCGCCGGGGGTGGCGTTGACGACGACCCGTGCCGCGGCGGCGGCGTCGGCGGCGGCGCCCGGCGTGCGGTCCACCGCCGTCACCTGGTGGCCCGCGCGGGTGAGGGCCTGGGCGAGGTTGCCGCCGACGCGGCCGTTTCCGAGGACTGCGATGGTGGTCATGGGGTGCTGTTCCTCCGGTGGGTGCGGGTCGTGGTGGGCGGTCAGCGAGAGAGGGTGGTGACGGCCCGGGCGTGGACGCCGGGCGCGGCGGCCAGGAAGCTGTCGCTCCGCGGGGTCCAGGGGCGGCCCTCGGCGTCGGTGATCCGTCCGCCGGCCTCGGTGACGAGGAGCGCGCCGGGCAGCAGGTCCGCGCGGGCGCCGGAGAACTGCCAGAAGGCGTCGAGCCGGCCGGCGGCCACGTTCAGCAGGTGCAGGGTCGCGGGGACGGCGACCCGGACCACGAGCGCGTCGAGGAGCATCGCGGTGATCGAGGAGCCGATGCGCCGCACGACCTCCTCGTCCTCGTCGGGCCGGGCCTGGCTGGTGGCGACCAGGCCCAGGCCGAGGTCCGCGGTCGGGGACACGTGCAGCGGACGGCCGTCGAGGTGGGCGCCGGCGCCGGCGAGCGCGGTGTAGGTCTCGCCGGTCAGCGGCAGGTGGACCGCGGTGAGCACGGGCCGGTTGTCGCGGACGAGGGTGGCGGTCACCGCCCACTCGGGCAGGTCGTGCAGGTGGTTGACGTTGCCCTCGGCCGGATCCACGACCCACCACTCGCCGGGCGGCAGCGCCCCGCCGTCCAGTTCGTCCTCCACCCAGCCGGCGTCCGGGCGCAGGCCCGCCAGGCGGGGGCGCAGGACGGCGAGGGCCGCGTCGTCGTTGGCGGCGAGCGCGCCCATCAGCTCTTCGCGGGTCCGGTGGGGGACCACGCCTCCGAAGCGCTCCCGCAGCACGGAACCCGCCGCGCGTACGGCGTCGGCGGTCCGCGCGAGCAGGTCGGCGTCGGCCGCGGGGTCGAGGGGCGCGGCGATTCGGGCGGTCCGGGTCGATGCGGACATGGTGGTGCTCCCGTCTGAGGAGGAGGTGGTCGAGCGGACCGGGCGGAACCGCGTTCCGTTCGTGCCTGCGAATCGAAGGTAAGGGGGCCGACGATTAACCTCAAGTGCATGTCACGCACGAGTGGAATGACTCCCGTGCAAGTGAATGCGCCGCCTCCTCGCCGGTGCCCGGCGGCGGCCGGGCACCGGCGGACGGATCGGCGTCCCGCCCGCGGGCGGCGTCCCGACCGCGCCGGGGTGGACCGTTCGGCGTTCCGCGCAGCCGGGCCCCTCGTCCTGGCGAAGCGCTACCGGTCGGAGGCGTCGGGAGCGGTGAACAGGCCCTGGAGGGTCCGGGTTGCCAGGTCGAGCAGCCAGGTGTGGGCGGGGTCGTCGTCGTAGCGCTGGTGCCAGAGCAGGTGGAGGGGCACGGGCGGCAGCTCGAACGGCAGCGGCAGCGTGGTCAGCCCCAGCTGCTCGCGGGCGGAGCGGGTGACCGCGTCGGGGAGGGTGACCACCACGTCGGCGTCCCGGGCGAGTTGCAGGGCGGTGTCCGTCGCGGGGGCGGAGACGGTGACCCGGCGCTCGTGGCCGAGGGCGGCCACGACGTCGTCGACCCGGTCGCGCAGGCTTCCGCGCCGGGAGACGATCACGTGATCGGCCGCCGCGTACCGCTCCACGGTCACCGGCCCCTCGGTGAGCGGATGACCCGCCCGGACCGCGAGGATGATCCTGTCCCGGCCGATCAGGCGGTGGCGGATGTCGGGCTGCGACGGCGGTCCGGCACTGGAGGCCACGTCGACCTCGCCGCGGCGCAGCTCGGGGGTGTCGTGGCCGGGCTCGACCGTGAGACGGATCCTCGCCTTCGGGGCCTGGCGGTGCACCGCGGCGACGAGGGCGCTCCCGCAGGCGGTGGTGAGGGCGTCGTGCAGGCGGACGGTGAACACCCGCTCCAGGCCCGCCAGGTCGAGGTCCTGGTGGGAGGAGAGCAGCCGGTGGGCCTGCTGCACCAGGACGTGGACCTCGGTGCGCATGGCCAGCGCGCGGGGCGTGGGCGTCATGTGGCGTCCGGTGCGCACCAGGATCTGGTCACCGGTGGCCTTGCGGATGCGGCCCAGCGAACGGCTCATCGCCGGCGCCGTGACGTGGAGCCGCTCCGCGGCCCCGGCCACGCTGCCCTCTTCCAGCAGCGCGTCCAGGGCGCTGAGCAGATTCAAATCCAATGGCATGGCAGTAACCATAGAAGCGGCGAGCACGCGCTTTCCGTCAACGGCGGGGCCCGCCCCCGGGGGAGGAGAAGCCGCCCGGGTAGGCGTCGGCGGGTTCGTCGGACGCCCACGCGCCGCCGAAGCGGGAGACCGGCGACGCAACCGGCCCCGCTCCCGCCGGTCAGCCCGGTGCGGAGGGGTGCCGTCCCGGGTGGGCGGCCTGCCAGGCCGCCATCGAGGCGTTCCAGTCGGCGGCGGTCAGGGCGATCAGGGACGCCGGGAACAGGCCGTCCTCCTCCTTCGCGATGTGCGCGCGCAGCTCGTCGAAGGCCGCCAGCAGGGCCGCCCGGTCGGCCTCGACGGTCAGGTCGGTGGCGGCCAGCAGCCGGGCCAGCCCGCGGTGCTCGGCCTCCAGCCCCGCGACGTACTCCCCGAACTCCGGGTCCCCGCGCATCACCCGGAACAGCCCGCCCTCCTCGCCCCGCCAGTGCGACGTCAACTCCGCCACCAGCGGCGGCAGCAGCGCCCCCGCCGCCGCGACCTCGCCCGCCTCCAGCAGCCGGGCGATCTCCCCGGTCAGGTCGGTCGCCGCCTCGTGCTCCCGGATGAAGTCCTTGATCAGCGGGATCTCGCGGCACCCGCAGTAGTGACACATCCCGCCAGTCTGGACGCCCCGCCCACCCCGTACCGGACGGCACGCCGACCCCGCACCTTCACCGGGCCCGGCCCGCCACCGGGCGCCCGCCCCGGCCTTGCCCTCGACCGGGTCGAGGCCCCTAGCGTCGGCCGCCATGAGAACCGCCGCCCCCGCGCCCCCCGCACCCGCCGCCGCCCCGGGCCGACTGCCCCCGACGTACCTGTGGTGGCTCGCGGGCACCCGCCTCTCGGCCGTCGGCGACGCCGCGCTCGCCTGCGCCCTCGGCTGGGCCGCCGCCGGCCACGGCGGGACGGCGGCCGGGCTGGTCCTGACCGGGATCGCCCTGCCGCGCACCGTCCTGCTGCCGCTGGGCGGAGCGGTCGCGGACCGGATCGGCCCCCGGCGGACGGCACTGGCCGGGGACGCCGCGATGGAGCTGGTCGTCCTCGCCCTCGCCGTCGTCGACCGGACGGCGGGCGGCACCCCCTGGACGCTGCTCGGCTTCGCGCTGCTCATCGGCACCGTCGACGCCTTCCAGCTCCCGGCGAGCGGCGCCCTGCCGCGCCTCCTGGTCACCCCCGCCCAGCTGCCCCGCGCCCTGGCGCTGCGGCAGGCCGGCGGCCAGGCGGCCGTCCTGCTCGGCGCACCGCTGGGCGCCCTGCTGGTCGGCACCGCCGGCCTGGCCGGCACCGCGCTGGCCGACGCGGCGACCTTCGCGGCCGTCCTCGCCGTGACCCTGCGGACCCGTCCGGCCGCCACCGTCCCCCTTCCCGCTCTCGCCCCGGCCTCCGCCCCCGGCGGGCTGTTCGCCGCCGTGGCCGACGGCGTACGGGTGGTGCGCCGGGACGGGGCACTGCGCGCCGCGGTCGCCCTGGCCGCCGTCGCCGCCGCCGGGGTGCTGCCGGTGGTCGCGCTGCTCGCCCCGCTGCTGGTCCGCGAGCGCGGCTGGGGCGCGGCGGCGGTCGGAGCGGTCGTCGCTGGCCAGGCCGTCGGCACGCTGGCGGCGGCCCTGGCCGTCGCCCGCCGGAGGACCCCGCCCCGCCCCGGCCCCGGCGCCGCCCTCGGCCTGCTCGCCGCCGCCCTCGGTGGCGCCGCCCTCACCCTTGCCGCCACCCCGTCCTGGGCGGCCGGGGCCGCGGCCGCGGTGGGCGCCGGGTCGAGCCTCTTCGCCGCCCGCCTGGGCCCGGCCGTCCTGGCCGCCGCCCCGCTCTCCCACCTCGCCCGGGTCCAGGCCCTGCTGACCTTCGCCCAGAGTGCCGCCCTGGCCCTGGCCAACCCGCTCTGGGGCGGGCTCGCCGCCGCCTTCGGCGCCCGGCCCGCCCTGCTCGGCTGCGCCCTGCTGACCGCCCTCGCCGCCGCTTCGGCGGCCCTGACCGGCACCGGGCGCCGGCGGGGCGGCGTCGCTCCGGAGCAGTAAACGGATAGGTCATCCGTTCGTGCTATCGTCCGGCTGAAGCGGATGACTTATCCGATCGCCTGGGTGGAGGACGTCATGACGAAGACAGCCGTGGTCACGGCCGGTACGGGCGGCATCGGCCTGGAGACGGCGCTGGGGCTGGCCGCCGCGGGATTCGCCGTCACCGTGGTCGGCCGCGACGCCGACCGGGGAGCCGGGGCGGTCGAGCGGATCAACGCGCAGCGCCCCGCGCACCCCGCCCGGTTCCGCTCCGCCGACCTGGCCTCGCTCGACCGGGTCCGCGCGCTGGCCGGGGCGATCGCCGCCGAGCACGCGGCCTCCGGGGAGCCGCTGACGGTGCTGGTCAACAACGTGGGGGCGATGTTCGCCGACCGGCGGCACGTCGACGGCGTCGAGGCGTCGTTCGTGGTCAACCACCTGTCGCCGTACCTGCTGACCGAGCTGCTGCTGCCCACGCTCGCGGCCGGGGCGCCCAGCCGGATCGTGAACGTGACCTCGGCCGCGGTCGGCGTCGCCAGGCGGGTGTTCGACGCCGTCGAGCCGCCGGGCGGCTACTACGGCTTCCACTGGTACGGGCGCGCCAAGCTGGCCCACCTCGCCCACACGCTCGACCTGGCGGCGCGGTTGGAGGGGACGGGCGTGTCGGTCTTCGCCGCCGATCCCGGTGGCGCCGCGACCGGCATGACCGACGGCACCCTGACCGACCCGAGGATCGTCTCCCCGCCGCTGCGGCTGCTGTGGCCGCTGGTGCGCCGCCGGTTCGAACGCTCCACGTCCGGTTCCGCGGCCTCGGCCGCCCGCTCCTCGATCGCCGCCGCCACCGACCCCGCGCTGACCGGCCGGACCGGTCTCGTCCTCGGCCCCTCGGCCGAGCCCGTCACCCCGTTCCGGGCCGCGACCGACCCCCGGGTCGCCGCCGCCGTGCGCCGGCTCAGCCGGGCCCACGCACCCGTGACGGGTCTGCCCGGGTGAGCCGGGGGCCGGTCCGGCGGTCGCCGTGACGCCCCGCTCCCGGCGTCCCGGACGTCGTCGGCGGGGTCAGAGCCGCACCGCGGTGAACAGGGTGGTCCCGCGCACCGGGTCCACCTCGGTCCGGCCGGTCTCGGTGAACCCGACCTTGGCCAGGACCCGGCGGGAGGCGGTGTTCCAGTCCCAGACCGTGGCCCACAGGCGCTCGTGCCCGGACGACCTGGCCCACTCCAGCACCGCCGACGAGGCCTCGGTCGCGTACCCCTGGCCCCAGACCCGGCGCAGCAGCTCGAACGCCAACTCCGGCTCCCCGGCCGCTCCCCGCCCGCTGTCCACCAGCCCGCAGTAGCCGATGACGTCACCGGAGGCCTTCCGCTCGACCGCCAGCAACCCGGTCGACCACAGCCGGTCGGCGCGGATCGACTCCGCCAGCTCCGCGAGCGTCGGGCGGCCGTCCGCGTCGATCCGGCGGTGCGGCGGCACCCGCGGATCACGTTCGGTCCACAGCTCGCGCTGGACGACGGCCTCCGCCACCCGCCAGGGCCTGAGCAGCAGGCGGCTCGTCTCCAGGACGACCTCGTGTTCCGGAACCGTTCCATCCGTCATGGCGGAAACCGTCTCACGGGCGGTCGCGCCGCCCTGCCGCGGGGTGCGGGGTGCGGGGTGCGGGTCGCGGCCACCGCCCGCCCGGGGGCACCCGCATATGATCGCCTGGCCGGACCGCGAACCAAGACGAGCCCCCTGGACACCTCCCCATGACGACCGCACCGCTGCGCAAGGACGCCGCCCGCAACTGGGGGCGGATCGTCGCCGTCGCCCGCGACCTGGTCGACCGGGGCACCCCCCTGCAGCTCAACGACATCGCCCGCCGGGCCGGCCTCGGGGTCGCCACCGTCTACCGGCACTTCCCCACCCCCGAGGCGCTGCTGGAGACCGTCGCCGCCCCCTGCCTCGAAGACCTCGCCGCCCACGGCGCCCGGGCCCTGGCCGACGCCGAGCCCCGGCGGGCGCTGGAGGGCTTCCTGTCCCGCGTCCTGCGGGCGCAGCTCACCGACGCCGCCCTGCCCCCGGTGTTCGCCGCCGCCGCGGACGCCCTGCCGCGCACCACCGAGCTGAAGGAGTCGCTCGCCTCGGCGGGCAGCACGCTCCTCGACCGGGCCCACGCCGCCGGAACCGTCCGCCCCGACCTCGCCGCCCGCGACCTGGTCCCGCTCGTGTGCGGCATCGCCCACGCCGTGAACGTCCACGGCGGCACGGCCGCCGACCGGGCCGCGACCGCCCGGCGCTACCTCGACACCCTGCTCGCCGGCCTGCGTCCCGCGCTGGACTGACTGACCGCCGCGGATCACGGCCGGGGCGGGGCCGGGGGACGGCCGGGACGTGCGCGCGTGACGGGCCGAGGGGACGTCAACTCCCGCTCCGGCAGCAGTGGTTCTTGCGGAAAGATCTTTCTGGCAGATGGGGGGAATTGCCCCGCTGTGCCCGCTGATGGGTGAGGTCAAGGAGTCTTTACAGCCCGGTCATGCCTCAGTAACCTCCTGGAAGTTCTTGCATGTATTTGCGCAAGCTCCCCCACCCATTCCCCTGCCGCGAGGCAGTTCCCCACCGCCCGCGGCCCCAGCACCGAGGGACACTCCCTTGACCAGACGAGCACGGCACCGGCGGCGCCCCATCGCCGCCGTACTGACAGCGGCGGCGGCACTCACCGCGAGCCTGCTGTCCACGGCTCAATTCGGCGTCACCGCGAGCGCGGCGGCCGACACCACGGCGACCGGCGGCAACACCGCCACCGTCTTCTACTACACCAAGACCCGGAACTGGTCGGCGTACGACCTGCACTGGGCCCCGGACGGCGGCAGTTGGACCACCGCGCCGGGCACCGCCATGCAGGCCGCCTGCACGGACTGGGTGAAGAAGACCGTCGACCTGGGCAGCGCCACCGGCCTGCAGGCGACGTTCACCAACGGCTCCGGCACCTGGGACAACAACGGCGGCAAGAACTACGCCCTGGGCACCGGCACCGTGGTGGTCAAGGACGGCGTGGTCGCCCACAGCGACCCCTGCGGCACGGACAACGGCGGTACCGACACCCCGAGTTCGAGCCCCACCCCGAGCCCGAGCCCGTCGTCGGCCGGGGCGAGCGCGACCGTCTACTACTACACCAAGACCCGCAACTGGTCGGCCTACGACCTGCACTACGCCCCCAACGGCGGCACCTGGACGACGTCGCCCGGCGTGGCGATGGAGGCCGCCTGCACGGACTGGGTGAAGAAGACCGTCCCGCTCGGCAGCGCCACCGGCCTGCAGGCGACGTTCACCAACGGCTCCGGCAGCTGGGACAACAACGGCGGCCGGAACTACGCCCTCGGGACGGGCGTGGTGACGGTCAAGGACGGCGTCGTCGGCAGCGCCGCGCCGTGCACCACCGGCACCCCGAGTTCGAGCCCGAGCGCCAGTGCCGGCGCGTCCGCGTCCGCTTCCGCCAGTCCGAGCCCGAACCCGAGCCCGTCCGCGAGCAGCAGCAGCACGCCGCCGCCGGCCGGGAACAGCGCCACCCTGTTCTACTCGACCGCCGTGGTCGGATGGAGCATCGTCAACCTGCACTACGCCCCGGCGGGCGGGGCGTGGACGGCGGTGCCCGGCGTCGGGATGGAGCTCGCCTGCCCGGGCTGGTACAAGCGCACCGTGTCGCTCGGCGGCGCGGCCACCATGGCGGCGACGTTCAACAACGGCAACGGCACCTGGGACAACAACAACGGCGCCAACTACGTCGTCCCGTCCGGTGTCAGCACCGTGCAGAACGGCAAGGTCACCGGCGGTGCCACCGACCCGTGCGCGGCGGTCGTGCCGGACACCACCGCGCCGAGCGTGCCGGGCGGGGTGAACGCCTCCGCCACCGACACGTCGATCGTGCTGACCTGGGAGCCGTCCACCGACGACACCCGGGTGACGGGCTACCAGGTGACCCGCAGCGGCGGCACCAGGGGTAGCTCGGTGATCAACGTCGGCTCGACCGTGTACGCGGACACCGGCCTCGAACCGCGCACCGTCTACACGTACACCGTGAAGGCGCTGGACGCGGCCGGGAACGTCTCCGCCGCCTCGGCCGCCGCGGTCGCCACCACCGGGGACGCGCCGCCGACCGCCAAGGCCGGGGAGATGATCGGCACCGACCCGCGCAAGGACCCGATCTACTTCGTGCTCACCGCCCGGTTCTACGACGGCGACACGTCCAACGACCGGGGCGGCAACCAGGACGTGAAGTCCGGCAACGCGGCCAACGGCGACCCGATGTTCCGCGGCGACTTCAAGGGCCTGGTGCAGAAGCTCGACTACGTCAAGGGCCTCGGCTTCTCGGCGATCTGGATCACCCCGGTGGTGCTGAACCGCTCCGACTACGACTACCACGGCTACCACGGCTACGACTTCTACCGGGTCGACCCGCGGCTGGAGTCGGCCGGCGCCTCGTACCAGGACCTGATCAACGCGGCCCACGCCAAGGGCATCAAGATCTACCAGGACGTGGTCTACAACCACAGCTCCCGCTGGGGCGCCAAGGGCCTGTACGTGCCGACCGTGTACGGCGTCCGGGACGCGCAGTGGTCCTGGTACTACGACGAGAAGCAGGCCGGCTTCGAGTACGACGGCCTGACCGTCGAGCCGAAGAGCGGCAAGTCGTACTACAACGGCGACCTGTGGTCGACCACCCAGCCCACCGGGCAGACCTGCGTCGGCTGGGGCAACCCGACCCAGTACAAGAGCCCCGAGGGCTACACGATCTACAACTGCCAGTGGCCGAGCCCGACTTCCGGCATGTTCCCGTCGAAGTACTTCCACGCCTGCTGGATCGGCAACTGGGAGGGCGAGGACTCGCGCTCCTGCTGGCTGGCCGACGACCTGGCCGACTTCAACACCGAGAACGCCGACGTCCAGAACTACCTGATCGGCGCGTACGACAAGTACATCGACATGGGCGTGGACGGCTTCCGGGTCGACACCGCCGTGCACATCCCGCGGGTCACCTGGAACCGGCGCTTCCTGCCGGCCATCCAGCAGCGGGTCACCCGGGACTGGGGCGCGGCCAAGGCGCAGAACTTCTTCGTCTTCGGCGAGGTCGCCGCGTTCGTCAACGACAAGTGGAACCGCGGCTCGGTCAACCACTCCGCGCAGTTCTACACCTGGAAGGAGCGCAAGGACTACACCGCCGACGACGTGCAGGCCGCGCTCGACCAGTACGCCTACGAGGAACAGCTGGGCACCGGCAGCCAGCCGACGTCCACCAACGCCTTCCTGGACGGCAACACCTACCACGCGCCCGACCACTCGAAGTTCTCCGGCATGAACATCATCGACATGCGGATGCACATGAACTTCGGCGACGCGCACAACGCGTTCGGCAACGGCAAGGACTCCGACGACTCCACCAACGACGCCACCTACAACGTGGTGTACGTCGACAGCCACGACTACGGACCGAACAAGTCCAGCGTGCGCTACACCGGCGGGACGGACGCCTGGGCCGAGAACATGGCGCTGATGTGGACCTTCCGCGGCATCCCGACGCTGTACTACGGCTCCGAGATCGAGTTCCAGGCCGGGAAGCAGATCGACTGCGGCCCGTCCTGCCCGCTCGCCACCACCGGCCGCGCCTACTACGGCGACAAGGTCGCCGGCAACGTGACGGCCAGTGACTTCTCGGTGGTCTCCGCGGCCGACGGCGCCGTCGCCACCACGCTGCAGCAGCCGCTGGTCAAGCAGGTGCAGCGGCTCAACCAGATCCGCCGGGCGGTCCCCGCCCTGCAGATGGGCCAGTACTCCACCGAGGGCGTCAGCGGCGGCATGTCCTTCAAGCGCCGCTACACCGACGCCGCCACCGGCGTCGACTCCTTCGCGCTGGTCACCGTCACGGACGCGGCCACCTTCGCCGGCGTCCCGAACGGCACCTACAAGGACGCCGTCTCCGGCGACGTCCGCACCGTCACCAACGGCACGCTGTCCGTCGCCGCCCCCGGCAAGGGCAACCTGCGGGTCTACGTCCTCGACCTGGGCGGCAAGAACGCCGCCCCGGGCAAGGTCGGCACCGACGGCCCGTACCTGAAGTAACGGCGACACCGGCCCGCGCCACCGGCGCGGGTCGGCAGCGGTCGACGGCCCCGGGCCGTCGACCGCTGTTAGCGTTCCGGGCATGGACGCCGCCCGACAGCTGACCGACGACGAGGGCAACCCCGTACGACTGCCGCCCGCCGTGCGGCGCGTCGTCTCCCTCGTGCCCTCCCTGACCGAGGCCGTCGCCGTCACCGCGCCCGGCCTGCTGGTCGGCGCCACCGACTGGTGCACCCACCCCGCCGGGCTGGCCGTCACCCGGATCGGCGGCACCAAGAACCCGGCGGTGGAGGCGGTCCGCGCCCTCCGGCCCGACCTGGTCGTCGCCAACGAGGAGGAGAACCGCGCCCCCGACCTGGCCGCCCTCCGCGCGGCCGGCGTCCCGGTCTGGACCACCCGGATCCGCGACCTCGACCAGGCCCTCGTCTCGCTCCGCCGCCTGCTCGTCGAGGCCCTCCGACTCCCGTGCCCCGACTGGCTGGTGGCCGCCCGGGCGGCCTGGGACTTCCCGCCGCCGACCCGCACCGTCCGCGCGGTCGCCCCGATCTGGCGCCGCCCCTGGATGGTCCTCGGCCAGGACACCTTCGCCGCCGACCTGCTGCGCCGCCTCGGCGTCGCGCTCCTCCCGGCCGCCCGCCCCGACCGCTACCCCCGCCTCACCCTCCCCGAACTCCACGCCCTGGAACCCGAGTTGCTCCTCCTTCCGGACGAGCCCTACCGCTTCACCGCCACCGACGGCCCGGACGCCTTCCCCGCCCTCCCGCACGCCCTGCTGAGCGGCCGCCACCTCACCTGGTACGGGCCGTCACTGGCCGAGGCCCCGGCCGTCCTCGCGGCCGGACTGGCCGCCCGCCGGACGTCGACTCCCGGCGCCTGACGGGCCGTCAGTTCGCCGGGTGCGGTCCGGTCTTCCAGAGGCGGGGGCGCTCCGGTGGGAGGATCGCCGGGCGCGGGGCGGTTCCAGGGGTCGACGCCGGGTCAACTTCCTTGGGCGGCAGGCGACGTGTGGCGGGCGACGGCGGCTTCGCCGAGGGCGACCATGGCGTCGGTGAGCAGGTCCATCTGGGCGGCGATGGTGCGTCCGGGGTCGGCCTGGGCGGCGATGAAGGCGCCGTCGAAGCCGGCGATGGTGAAGTAGTCGAGTTCGGCGGCGACGGCTCCGGCGACCTCGGGGCCCTGGTCGGCGTAGGCGGAGGCGATCATCACCCGCATGTAGGCGCGGCCCTCGTCGCGCACCTGCCGGTTCATCTCGGCGACTTCGGCCTCGGCGGCCTCGTCGCTGAGCATCAGCAGGAAGTGCAGCCGCATGAACTCCGGGTTGGCGGTGAAGACTTCGGCGGTCCGGCCCAGGTACCAGGCCATCCGTTCGCGGTGCGTGCCGCCGGCCGGCGGGTCGCTGTGGGCGGTGCGCATGGCGGCGAAGAACGCGCGGGCGCCGCGCGCCATCACGGCGGAGAGCAGGCCGCCCTTGGAGCGGAAGTGGTGGTAGATCGCGCTGCGGGGGAGTCCGGTCTCGGCGGTGATGGTGGAGATGGTGGTGCCCGCGTAGCCGCGCAGGGCCATCACGCGGGCGGCCGCGTCGAGGATCTCCTCCTTGGAGCGCCGTCCGCGCCGGTTGCCGCCGGTCTCCCCGCCGCCTGCCTTCGTCCCACTCGTCACCCGGTGATCTTAGGGCCCGCCGGGGTGTCCGGGCGTCCCCGCCGGGGCGAACGGCGGGTGGCCGACCTATTGACGCCCGCCCCGGGGCGTGTCAGCCTCCAGTTCTGGACGGAACGATCGGTCCAAAAGTTCGGCAGCGATCACTGGAGATCGGCATGACCAACGACAGACCAGCCAGATGCGACGTGGACGAACCGTGCGACTACGACACGGACGTGGCGGTCATCGGCTACGGCCCCACCGGCCTCGTCGGGGCGCTCACCCTGGCCGCCAAGGGCGCCCGCGTCACCGCCTTCGAACGGGACCGGGACGTCCACGCCCGGGCCCGCGCGGTGACCGTCAACGACTGGACGATGCGGATCTTCCAGGAGCTCGGCATCGACGAGCGGATCGAGAAGGTGATCGAGCCGCAGCGCGCCCTGCGCTGGGTCACCTACGCCGGCCGGGAGGTCATGCGGGTCGAGCACCCGCCGTCCACCCTCGGCACCCGCAACACCAGGCCGCGCTTCTACAACATCTACCAGCCCGCCATGGAGGCCGAGCTCCGCCGCTGCGGCGAGGAACTGCCCGGCCTGGAGGTCCGCTACGGCGCCGAGGTCACCGCCGTCGAACAGGACGCCCGCGGCGTCACCGTCACCACCCGCGACCGGGCCACCGGCGCCGAGACCAGCACCCGCGCCCGGTACGCGATCGCCGCCGACGGCGGCTCCAGCACCACCCGCAAACTGCTCGGCGTCCCGATGCTCGGGGACACCGCCGAGACGCTGTGGATCGTCATCGACTGCAAGGTCAAGCGCTGGTGGCCGGACCGCGACTTCCTCACCTTCTGGACCGACCGCGAGCGCCCCGTCGTCGACATCGCGCTCTCCGCGGGCAACCACCGCTGGGAGATCCCGCTCAAACCCGACGAGACCGAGGCCGACTTCGCCACCGCCGCGCAGGTCTGGCCGCTGCTCGAAGCGCTCGGCGTCACCACCGAGGACGTCGACGTCCACCAGTACGCGTTCTACCGGCACCACGTGCGCGCCGCCGAGACCTGGCGCCGGGGCCGGGTCTTCCTGGCCGGCGACGCCTGCCACCTGATGCCGCCGTGGGCCGGCGCCGGCATGCAGACCGGCATGCGCGACGCCCACAACCTGGGCTGGAAGCTCGCCCGGGTCCTCGACGGCACCCTCGACGAGCGCTGGCTCGACACCTACGAGGCCGAGCGCCGCCCCAGCGCCGACTTCTACACCGGCCTCGCCGTCGGCCTCGGCCGGGTCATCAAGCAGGAGGCCACAGAGCGGGAACTCGCGGCGATGAACACCGTGCCCGAGCACACCGTCACCCCCTGGGAGCCCCCGCTGACCGCCCCGCCCGTCCTCGCCGCCGGCTGGCTGCGCGGCGAACGGGGCGACGCCAGCGCCGTCGGCCGGATGCTCCCGCAGCCCGTCTGCTGCGACCCCGTCGGCCGGATGGCCCGCCTGGACGACCTGCTGCCCGACGGCTTCGTGCTGCTCGGCGCCGACCTCGACCCCGCCACCCTGCTCACCCCCGGACAGCGCGCCCAGTGGGACGCCCTCGGCACCCGCTACCTCGCCGTCCGCCCCCGCACCGCCCACACCCGGGGCCCCGACGAACTGGTCGACCTGGAGGACGCCCTGCTGCCGTGGCTGGCCCGCTACGGCGCCCGCGCGGTCGCCGTCCGCCCCGACAAGTTCGTCGCCGCCACCGACCGCACCGACCTGACCGTCCCCGCGCTGTGACGCGGCCACCGGACAAGGAGACACCCGTGACAGGAGTGCAGGAACTCGCGTACGTCGTCTACGAGGTCGGCGACCCCGCCGCCTGGGAGCACTTCGGCGTGACGCTGCTCGGCATGCAGCTCGGCGAGCGCACCGCCGACGGCTTCACGCTGCGCACCGACGAGAAGGCGCACCGCTGGATCGTCACCGAGGGCCCCGCCGACGACCTGGTCGCCAGCGGCTACCAGGTCGAGTCCGCCGAGGCGCTGGACGCGCTGGCCGCCCGGCTCGCCGGGGCGGGCGTCCCGGTCACCGAGGGCAGCGCCGCCGAGGCCGCGGCCCGCCGGGTCGAGCGCCTGCTGCGGGTCACCGACCCGATGGGCAACCCGGTCGAACTGGTCACCGGCCTCGCCGACGCCGCCACCCCGTTCCGCTCGGACGCCCTGCTCGGCTCCTTCGTCACCGGCACCGGCGGCGCCGGCCACCACGTGCTGCTGGCCGGGGGCGTCGAGCGCGACGACTACCTGGCCTTCTACGAGGGCCTGCTCGGGTTCCGGATCAGCGACCGGATCGTCGAGGAGCTGGCCCCCGGCGTCCTCGCCGACCTGATCTTCCTGCGCTGCAACCCGCGCCACCACAGCGTCGCGTTCGGCGACATGCCGCACCCGAAGCGCACCCACCACTTCATGGTCGAGGTCACCGACATCCGCGACGTGGGCCTCGCCCACGACCGGTGCATGGACGCCGGGCAGCCGTTCGAGATGACGCTCGGCATGCACCCCAACGACCACATGTTCAGCTTCTACGTCCGCACCCCGTCCGGCTTCTCGGTCGAGTACGGCTGGGGCGGCCTGCTGGTCGACGACGCCACCTGGCAGGTCACCACCCTCGACCGCCTGCACAGCTGGGGCCACCGCCCGCCCGAGCTCGTCCACGAGCTGCTCGGCCGCGCCCCCCGCACCAACCACCTCCCCGGGAGTGAGCACTGATGGCACTGGAGCCCCACGACATCGCCACCTTCGTCCGCACCGAGGACTGGAACATCCGCGTCCACGAGGCCGGCCAGGGCCACCCCCTGGTGCTGCTGCACGGCGGCGGACCCGGCGCCACCGGCTGGAGCAACTACGCGCCCAACATCGAGGCGCTGTCCCGGCACTTCCGGGTGATCGCCCCCGACCTGCCCGGCTGGGGCGAGTCCGACCCGGTCGACTTCGCCGACTACGACCACGTCGACGCGGTCTGCCAGCTGCTCGACGCGATGGGCGTCGAGCGGGCCGCGTTCGTCGGCAACTCGATGGGCGGCCACACCGCGCTGCGGCTCGCCGTCGAACGCCCCGAACGGGTCTCGCACCTGGTCACCATGGGCCCGCCGATCCAGATGAAGCCGTTCCTGTTCGGCGCGGGCGGCGGCCCCACCGAGGGCCTGAAGACCATGTACCAGACGTACGCGGACGCCTCCCCGGAGGGCATGCGCCGCCTGGTCGAGATCATGGTCTACGACAAGGCCCGGTTCGCCACCCCCGAACTGTGCGCCCTGCGCTCCGAGGCCGCGCTGCGCCGCCCCGAGCACCTGGCCATCGTCGCCGCCGCCGCCCCGAAGGCGCCGATCCCGATCTGGCTCGACCTGGCGAAGGTCTCCGGCATCACCGCGCCCGCGCTGCTGATCCACGGCCGCGACGACCGGGTGGTCTCCTTCGAGTCGACGCTCTTCCTGGCCGCGAACATCCCGGACTCCCGCGCGCACCTGATCAACCGCTGCGGCCACTGGGCCCAGCTGGAGCACGCCGACGAGTTCAACCGCCTGGTGACCGACTTCGTCACCCACCACTGAGGCCACCGGAGCACCAGATGAGCAACCCCACCCCGGTCCCGCCGGACGCCGTCGGCGCCGCCGCCGACCGCCTGCTGGACGCCCGGGCCACCGGCGTCCCGTGCCCGCCCGTCCGGGACCTGATCGGCCGCACCGACGTGCACGCCGCCTACGCCGTGCAGCAGCGCCTCGTCCGGGCCCGCACCGCCGCCGGCGGCCGGGTGGCGGGCCGCAAGATCGGCCTCACCTCGCCCGCCGTCCAGGCCCAACTGGGCGTCGACCGGCCCGACTTCGGCGTCCTGTTCGCCGACATGCAGTACGCCGACGGGGACGTCGTCCCGGCCGGCTCGGTCCTCCAGCCGCGGGCCGAGGCGGAGATCGCCTTCGTCCTCGGCACCGACCTCGCCGAGGGCGACCTCTCGCTCGAACAGGTCCGCGCCGCCGTCGACCACGCCGTCGCCGCCATCGAGGTCTGCGGCAGCCGGATCGCCGACTGGGACATCAGCTTCGCCGACACCGTCGCCGACAACGCCTCGGCCGGCGCCTACGTGCTCGGCACCGAACGCCGCCGGCTGGACGGCCCGGACGCGTTCGAGCCGCGCGAGGCCGTGATGACGATGAGCGTCGACGGGCAGCCGGTCTCCACCGGCGACGGCGCCGCCTGCCTGGGCGACCCGCTGCTCGCCCTGCGCTGGCTGGCCCGGCAGGCCCGCGCACTCGGCGACCCGCTGCGCGCCGGGCAGGTCGTGCTCTCCGGCGCGCTCGGCCCGATGCGCGCCGTCGAACCCGGCAGCACCGTGGAGGCGGTCGTCGCCCCGCTCGGCACCGTCCGGTTCACCCTCGGCCCCGACGACCAAGGAGCAGCACGATGACCAGGACGAAGGTCGCGATCATCGGTTCGGGCAACATCGGCACCGACCTCATGATCAAGGTGATGCGGACCTCGCGGCACCTGGAGATGGCCGCCGTGGTCGGCATCGACCCCGCCTCCGACGGCCTGGCCCGGGCCCGCCGACTCGGCTTCGCCACCACCGCCGAGGGCGTCGAAGGGCTCGTCGCCCTCCCGGAGTTCGACGAGATCGGCATCGTCTTCGACGCCACCTCCGCCAAGGCCCACCGGCACCACGCGGCCCGGCTGCTGCCGCTCGGCAAGCGGCTGGTCGACCTCACCCCGGCCGCCACCGGCCCGTACGTCGTCCCCGCCGTCAACCTGGACGACCACCTCGACGCGCCCGACGTCAACATGGTCACCTGCGGCGGCCAGGCCACCATCCCGGTGGTCGCCGCCGTCGCCCGGGTCGCCCCGGTGCGCTACGCCGAGATCGTCGCCTCGATCGCCAGCCGCTCCGCCGGGCCCGGCACCCGCGCCAACATCGACGAGTTCACCGAGACCACCTCCGCCGCGATCGTGACGGTCGGCGGCGCCGAGCGCGGCAAGGCGATCATCGTGCTCAACCCGGCCGAACCGCCGCTGATCATGCGCGACACCGTCTTCGCCCTGGTCGACGCCCCCGACGAGGCACGGCACGAGGAGATCCGGCGCAGCGTCGAGCGGATGGTCGCCGAGGTGGCCGGCTACGTGCCCGGCTACCGGCTCAAGCAGCGGGTGCAGATCACCCCGGTCGACGCCGAACAGCCCGTGCGCACCCTGCTGGCCGACGGCGCCCCGCGCCCCACCCACCAGGTGTCGGTGTTCCTGGAGGTCGAGGGCGCCGCCCACTACCTGCCGGCGTACGCGGGCAACCTCGACATCATGACCTCCGCCGCCCTGCGGGTGGCCGAGCGCATCGCAGCCCGGAAGGCGGCCCAGCCGTGAGCACCCCGATCTTCGTCCAGGACGTCACCCTGCGCGACGGCATGCACGCCGTCCGCCACCGGATCACCCCCGCCGACGTGCGGCGGATCGTCGCCGCGCTCGACGCGGCGGGCGTCGACGCCATCGAGGTCGCCCATGGTGACGGCCTGGCCGGCGGCTCGCTCAACTACGGGCCCGGCTCGCACAGCGACTGGGAGTGGATCGAGGCTGCCGCCTCGGTCCTGGAGCGGGCCCGGCTGACCACCCTGCTGCTGCCCGGCGTCGGCACCATCCACGAGCTGCGGCGCGCCCACGACCTCGGCGTGCGCTCGGTCCGGGTCGCCACCCACTGCACCGAGGCCGACATCTCCGCGCAGCACATCGCCGCCGCCCGCGAGATCGGCATGGACGTCTCCGGCTTCCTGATGCTCTCCCACCTGGCCCCGCCGGAGGAACTCGCCCGGCAGGCCAAGCTGATGGAGGGCTACGGCGCGCACTGCGTCTACGTCACCGACTCCGGCGGCCGGCTCACCATGAACGACGTCGCCGCCCGGGTCCGCGCCTACCGGGACGTCCTCGACCCCGGCACCGAGATCGGCATCCACGCCCACGAGAACCTCTCGCTCTCGGTCGCCAACTCGCTCACCGCCGTCGAGCACGGCGCCGTCCGGGTCGACGCCTCGCTGGCCGGCCACGGCGCGGGCGCGGGCAACTGCCCGCTGGAGGCGTTCGTCGCGGTCGCCGACCTCTCCGGGCTGGAGCACCGCTGCGACCTGTTCAAGCTCCAGGACGCCGCCGACGACCTGGTCCGCCCGCTCCAGGACCGCCCGGTCCGGGTCGACCGGGAGACCCTCACCCTCGGCTACGCGGGCGTCTACTCGTCCTTCCTGCGGCACGCCGAACGGGCCGCCGGGCAGTACGGCGTCGACGTCCGCGACATCCTGATGGAGTGCGGCCGCCGGCGCCTGGTCGGCGGCCAGGAGGACATGATCATCGACATCGCGCTCGACCTGACCGCCCGCGCCTGACCGTCCGCGCCTGACCGTCCGCGCCTGGCTGCCCGTGCCTGGCCGCCCGTGCCTGACCGCCCGTCACCGGCCCGGCGGCCGGGTGAACACGCAGTCACCGCACAGGCCGCCGGACGGCACCCGGTAGTACAGGCAGCACGACGCCCGGCGGAACGCCAACGGACCGCCGGGCGCCGACACCGCACCCGTGCCCGCCAGCGCCGGACGGGCCAGCAGCCCGCGCGCCAGCGCGGCCGCCGGGGCGCGCAGGTGCGGCACGGACCCCGCCTGCCGGGCCGCGCCCACCAGCGCCGACGCCGCGTTGCCCGCCAGCAGCCCCGGCGCGAGCGGCACGACGGCCCGCACCGCCGCCGCCAGCGGCACCAACTGCCCCTCCCACACCACCCGTTCCAGCTCCTCCGGGCCGGCCGCGGCACCGCCCGCCGGCACCCACAGGTCGAACGGCCCCTGCGGCGGCAGCGCGAACCACGCCCCGCCCAGCTCCGGCACCCGCCCGGTCACCAGCGCCGCCCCCAGCGCCACCGACCACAGCCGCGCCGCCAGCCCCAGGTGCGCCGTCGACGCCGCCACCCGCGCCTCGCCCGTCCCCAGCACCCGCGCCACCTCGGCGACCCGCCCCGCCAACGGGCCGCCCGCACCGTACAGCTCGGCCAGCGGCCGGAAGCCCGGCGGCGGCGACGGGTCGGTGCGGACGGCGAAGTACGGCCCGAGCGCGGCCGACGGATCGGCGGCCGTCACGGGCGGACCGGGACCGGGGAAACACGGGTGAGGAGCACAGCACGGAGTGTAATGTGGCGATCCGCCCGGACCGGGCGGCGGTCGGAGGGGAAGGGGCGGACGGATGGAACCGATCTCGTTGGCGCTGCTGGCGGCACTGGCCGGCGGCGCGGGAGGCGAACTCGGCAAGCAGAGCTGGAACGCGCTGACCGCCCTCGTCCGGCGGCCCTTCCGGCACGCGGCGGCGGCCAGCAGCGGGGAGGCCGAACTCGTCGCCCTGGAACGCGACCCGCAGAACACCGAACTGGCCGGCCGCCTGAACACCGCGCTCGCCGTCCGGACCGCCCTGGAGCCGGAGTTCGGCCCCGAGCTGGCGGACTGGCACGGCCAGGCCCAGCGGGCACTGGAGGGCGCCACCATCGTCCACAACGAGATCCACGACGGCACGTACAACAACATGGTCATCCAGGTCGGCAGGATCGGCGGCATGACCACCCATCAGCAGACCCTGCCCCCGACCCCCGGGGACGGCACCCGGCAGCTCCCGGGCTGACCCCGCCGCCCCGACGCGCTGCAGCCCGAGCGGCGGCCCGTCGGGGCCGCACCCGGCGGGCAACGTGTCACACCCCCCGTAACCCCCTGGCGTCCGGCCGCCGCGCCGCCTAGGGTCCCGTCCCGGAACGGTCGACTCGGAGCGGGGAGGACCACGGATGCGGTACCGCGAACTCGGGCGCAGCGGCGTCGAGGTGTCGGAGGTCGGTTACGGGGCGTGGGGGATCGGGGCGTCCAGCTGGGTGGGCGCGCGCGAGGAGGACTCGCTGGCGGCGCTGCACCGGGCGATCGACCTCGGGGTGAACTTCGTCGACACCGCCCGCGGCTACGGGGAGAGCGAACGCCTGGTCGGGCAGGTGGTGCGGGAACGGGCGGCCAACGGCGAGCGGGTGCTGGTGGCGACCAAGGTGCCGCCGCTGAACGGCCAGTGGCCGGCCCGGCGCGGGGTCAACCCGGCCGAGACCTTCCCCGGCGCGCACATCCGGCGGAGCCTGGAGACCTCGCTGGCCGCCAGCGGCCTGGAGCGCTTCGACCTGGTGCAGTTCCACGTGTGGAGCGACGAGTGGCTGGGGCGCGGCGACTGGCTGGAGACCGTCCGGGAGCTCAGGCGGGAGGGCCTGATCGGCCTGTTCGGCGTCTCGATCAACGACCACGAGCCGCACAGCGCCGTCGAGTTGGTGCGCAGCGGCGAGGTCGACGCGGTGCAGGTGATCTTCAACGTGTTCGACCAGTCGCCGCTGGACGAGCTGTTCCCGGCCTGCCAGGAGCACGGCGTCGGGGTGATCGTCCGGGTCGCGCTCGACGAGGGCGGTCTGACCGGCCGGATCACCCCCGGCACCACCTTCCCGGAGGGCGACTTCCGGCGCCGCTACTTCCGCGACGACCGGCCCGCCCAGGTGGCCCGCCGGGTCGCCGCGCTCACCGCCGACCTCGGCATCACCGACGACCGGCTCGCCGAGACCGCCCTGCGGTTCGTGCTCAGCTCGCCCGCCGTGTCGACGGTCATTCCCGGCATGCGCACGGTCCGCAACGTCGAACGCAACGCGGCGGTCGGTGACGGCGTCCCGCTGGGCGAGGAGCAGCTGAAGGTGCTGGCCGACCACCGCTGGGAGCGCAACTTCTACTCCTGATCCTCCGGCCGCCGGGTGTCGGCGGGTGCGGTTGTCGGGACGGGGTGGCAGGGTGGGACGCATGTGCGGTCGTTTCGTCTCCACCACCCCTCCCGCGGACCTGGTCCCGCTGCTCGGCGTCACCGACTGGGACCCGGCCGAGGCCCTGGCACCGAACTGGAACGTCGCCCCGACCGCCCCGATCACCGCGGTGCTGGACCGGGTGGACGCCGACACCGGCGAGGTCCGGCGCCAACTGCGGGTGCTGCGCTGGGGGTTGGTGCCCTCCTGGGCCAAGGACCGGTCCGGCGCGGCCCGGCTGATCAACGCCCGCTCGGAGACCGTCGACCAGAAGCCCTCGTTCCGCCGGGCGTTCGCCAAGCGCCGCTGCGTCATCCCCGCCGACGGCTACTACGAGTGGCGCCCGGTGCCCGCCGCCGACGGCCGCAAGGCCTACAAGCAGCCGTACTTCCTCTCCACCGGCGCCGTCATGCTGATGGCCGGGCTGTACGAGTTCTGGCGGGACGCCGACCTGCCAGAGGACGACCCGGCGGCCTGGCTGGCGACCGCCACCATCCTGACCACCGACGCCACCGACCGGGCCGGCCGGGTGCACGACCGGATGCCGCTGATCGTCCCCCGCGCCGAACTGGACGACTGGCTCGACCCCGCCCACACCGACCGGGACGACCTGCGCCACCTGCTGGAACGCCCCGCCGACGGCGACCTGCGGGTCCGGGCCGTCCCGACCGCCGTCAACCGGGTCGCCACCAACGGGCCGGACCTGCTCGCCGACGCCCCCGACCCGCTCGGCCTGTCCGACTGAGCCGCCGGACGGAGGTCAGTCCCCGTCGGTGTCAACCGAGTTCCTCCCCCCGGGCAGCAACTGCCGGTTCCGGCCGCGGTGCACCCGGCGGGCCATCCCGCCCGCGGCGAGCGTCACCCGGGCGACGCCCCGCACCCAGCCCGGCCCGCCGCGCTCGGCCCACACCACGCAGCCGCAGCCGCCCAGCACCAGCACCAGGACGACGACCAACACCGCACCGACCACGGGGAACCACCTCTCGCGCATCACGACCGGACCGCCCGATCATCGCAGCCCGCCGCCGCGGACCGGCACCGCCGGACGGGGGTTGACAACCACCCCGCCGACACGCTCCGATGGCCCGCACATGACCGACTCCTCCACCGCTGACGACCCCGCCTCCGACGCCCTCCAGGGCCTGTCCGTCGGCGACGCGCTCGGCGCCCAGTTCTTCGTCCCCGACACCGCCCGCCGCCACCTCGCCGCCCGCACCGACCCGCCCGGCCCCTGGCCGTGGACCGACGACACCGAGATGGCCTGCTCGGTGCACGCCGCCTGGCGCGAACGCGGCGCCGTCGACACCTTCGACCTCACCCACGCCTTCGCCCGCCGGCACGACTTCGACCGGGGCTACGGCCCGGCCGCCAACCGCCTGCTACGTCCAGGCCCTCTCTTTCGGATCTTGCCGGGCGCCCGACGCCGGGCATCCCGCCTGGAAGCACCGGCCCCACACCCAAGTACGTCCAGTACGAGGGCGTGGGGCCGGCACTCCCAGCCGGGCGCCCGACGCCGCGCGCTGATCCGACAAGATCCGAAAGAGAGGGCCTGATCCGCGAGGGCGGCGACGCCCGCCGCCTGGCCGCCGAACTCTTCGACGGCCAGGGCTCGTTCGGCAACGGCGCGGCCATGCGGGTGGCCCCGCTCGGCGCCGCCCTCGCCGCCGACCCGGCCGCCGCCGTCCGCCCGGCCGCCGACACCGCCGTGATCACCCACACCCACCCGCAGGCCGTGGACGGCGCGATCGCGGTGGCCGTCGCCGCCGCCCTCGCCGTCCGCGCCCGCACCGAACCCACCACGCCCGCAAGCCACTTGCGGGCCGTCGCCGCCCTCACCCCGCACGGCGCCGTCCGCCGGGGCCTGACCGAGGCGGCCCGGATCACCGACCGCACCGACCCCGGCGCGGCCGCCGCCGTCCTCGGCAACGGCAGCCGCACCAGCGCCACCGACACCGTCCCGTACGCCCTGTGGTGCGCCGCCCACTGGCTCGACGACTACCCGGGCGCCGTACGGGCCGCGATCGGCGCGGGCGGCGACGTCGACACCGTCGCCGCGATCACCGGCGGCGTGGTCGCCGCCCGCACCGGCACCGCCGGCATCCCCGCCCGCTGGCTGGCCGCCCGCGAACCCCTCCCCGCCTGGGCGTTCCCGCCGCCACTGCGCCCCGCCCCGCGCCCGCTCACCCCGATGCGGCTGCCCCGCCCGCACCCGGTGCCCGACCTGCGCTGGTCCGACCACCACTGGCACCGTTACCGCACCGGCCTGCGCACCCCGCACTGGCTGACCCGCACCACCGAGGGCGTGCTGCGCCTGCACCGCGCCGACACCGGCGCCGAGACCTGGTCACTCGCCTTCGCCGCCGGGAAGGACGGCTGGCGCCCGGTCGCCGCCCACGTCGAAGCCCACCCCGCCCACTTCGCCGGCCCCGCCCGACTGACCGACGCCCTGCTCGCCCTCGAAGCGGGTTCCTGAACAGCGCACCGCCGGACGAGCGCGCGGTGGCCGGGTGGTGACGGACAGTCGGCGGCCGGTAGGGTGACCGGGGAAGACACGGGGGCGACGCGGAGAAGGCGCGGGGAACGGCGAGGGGGCGGGCAGTGATCGAAGCAGTGCTGTTCGACCTCGACGGCACCCTGCTGGACCACGACGGCGCGGCCGAAGCCGCCGTCCTCGCCGGGGTTGCGGCGGAACTGCCCGGCCGCGACTTCGACCGGGACGAGGTGCTGCGGGTCTGGCGCCGCCTGGAGCGCCGCGAGTACGACCGCTACCTGGCGGGCGAGTCGACCGTCCAGCAGCAGCGCCGGATCCGGGCGACCGGTCTCGCCGTGCACCTCGGCCTGGGGGAGTGGTCGGCCGAACGGGCCGACGCCTGGTTCGCCGGCTTCCTGCGCCGCTACGAGCGCTCCTGGCGGGCCTACCCCGACGCGCCGCAGGCCGTCCGGGCGGCGGGCGCCGGGCGGCGGCTCGGCGTGATCACCAACGGCGAGGGCGACATCCAGCGCCGCAAACTGCGCGCCGTCGGCCTGGCCGAACTCGCCCCGCACACCACCGCCTCCGCCGAGGCGGGCTGCGCCAAGCCCGACCCGGCGATCTTCCACCTGGCCTGCCGCACCCTCGGCGTCGCCCCCGAACGCACCGCGTACGTCGGCGACCGCCTCGACGTGGACGCCGAGGCCGCCACCGCCGCCGGACTGCTGGGCATCTGGCTGGACCGCGAGCCGAGCGGCGAGCGGGCGTCCGTCCCCCGGATCCACTCGCTCGCCGAACTCGCCCCGCTGCTGGGCTGACCGCCGCGCGGGTCGCTCAGCTCCGGCCGAACAGCCGGGAGAACCACGAACCGGCCGGCGCCGCAGCGCCCTCGGCGGCCGTCTTCGCGTTCGCGCCGGCCTTCGCCTTCGCCTTCGCCTTCGCCTTCGCCTTCGCCTTCGCCTTCGCCTTCGCCTTCGCCTTCGCCTTCGCCTTCGCCTTCGCCTTCGCCTTCGCCTTC
>NZ_JBVHEH010000004.1:0-8520 GCF_055562955.1 Kitasatospora sp. NPDC015121 | reverse complement strand
CCTTCGCGTCCGCCGCGCACGAGCAGCGCTGCGACTTCGGCACACCGGCCAGGACCTGTTCGACGTGCATGCCGCAGCCGGCGAAACTCGGCTTGCCGCAGGACTTGCAGGTGGTGCGACGACACATGGGAGTGCTTCCTTCCGTAGGGGACGAGGGGTCGGGACGAGGGGGTCAGGAGTGTGAGAACGGGATCCTCGGCAGCACGCGGTCCAGCCACCGGGGCGTGCGCCAGGCGGCCCGCCCGGCCAGCCGGAGCAGGACGGGCAGCAGCACCAGCCGGACCAGCGCCGCGTCCAGCAGTACCGCGACGCCCAGCACGATGCCCATCTCCTTGGGCGGCAGCGGCCCGGAGAGCGCGAAGGTGAAGAACACCGCGACCATCACGGCGGCGGCCGCGAAGACCACCCGGCCGGAGTGGGCCAGCGCGCCGACCATCGCCTGCCCGGGGTCGCCGGTGCGCTCGTAGTGCTCCTTGGCGGAGGCGAGCAGGAAGACGGTGTAGTCCATCGCGATCGCGAAGATCATCGCGAAGAAGAACACCGGCGCCCAGCCGTCCAGGAAGCCCTGCGAGGTGAAGCCGAGCAGTCCGGCGCCGTGCCCGTCCTGGAAGACCAGCCGGGCCACGCCGAACGCGGCGCCGGTGGAGAGCAGTCCGGCGGCGGTGCCGAGCGCGGCGATCAGCGGGGCGCGCAGCGCGAACAGCAGCAGGACGAAGCCGAGCACCATGACCACGCCGATCACCAGCGGAGTCTTCTCGGTCAGCAGCTGCTGGAGGTCGAGGTTCTCCACCGAGGCGCCGCCGACCAGGGTGTGGTCGGGCAGGTCGGCGCGCAGCGCGTCGACGGTGTGGCCGAGCCGCGGGTCGGACGGGTCGACGGTCGGCACGGCCTGCACCATCGCCCAGTCGGTGCCGTCCGCCGCCGGCTGGGCGGGCAGCACGCCGGCGACGCCGGGGTTCGCGGCCACGGTCCGGACGGTGGCCTCGGCCTGGTCGGCGGGGGTGAGGATCTGCAGGGTGCCGGGGGTGCCGGCGCCGAAGGCCTGCTGGACGGCGGTGTAGCCGGCCCGGGCGTCGGCGTCGCCGGGCAGTACGTCGATCGAGGGCATCGCGGTGCGCAGCCCGATCACCGGCGCGGCGAGCGCGAGCAGCACGGTCAGTGCGAGGGCGCCCCAGCGCAGCGGGTGCCGCCACAGCCGCTCGCCCCAGGCGGCGAACCGGGGCGAGGTCTGCCGCTGCCGCCTGGCCCGGGGCAGGGCGAGCGCGTCGATCCGGTGGCCGAGCCGGCCGAGGACGGCGGGCAGCAGGGTGAGCGTCGCGGCGAGCACGAACAGCACGGCGAGCATGATGCCGCCGGCCATCGAGCGGAACGCGGGCGCGGGCACCAGCATCACCGCGGACAGGCTGACCAGCACGGTCGCGCCGGAGAGCAGGACGGCCTTGCCCGCGGTGTCCATGGTCTCGGCGACGGCCCGCGGGCCGTCCTTCCCGGCGGCCCGGGCGGCGCGGAAGCGCACCACCAGGAACAGCGCGTAGTCGATGCCCAGGGCGAGCGCGAACATCATCGCGAAGTTCATCGCCCAGACCGAGACCGGGAACAGCTGGCTGATCAGCACCAGCGACCCGGCCGACGCGGCCAGGCCCGCCATGGTGAGCAGCAGCGGCAGTCCGGCGGCGACCAGCGAGCCGAAGGCCAGCACCAGGATGCCCAGGGTGACCGGCCAGGACATCACCTCGGACTTCATCATCGCGTCGTGGTTGGCCTCGTTGAAGTCGCTCCACAGCACGGAGGCCCCGGTCGCGGTGACCTCGACGCCGTCGCCGGAGAGGGCGCGCAGCGGCCCCTTGAGGTCGTCGGCGGCCCGCACCATGTCGTCCGGCGAGGCGGCGGCCCCGGCCAGCAGGACGGCGGTGCGGCCGTCCTGGCTGACGGTGGCGCCGGGCTGCGGCGGTACGACGGTGGAGATCCGGCTGTCGGCGGCGGCGAGCGAGGCGGCCCGGTCGACCACCTGCCGCACGTCCGGATCGTCGACCGGCCGGTCGGCGGCGACCACGATCTGCAGCGCGGACGAGGCGTTGCCCGCGAAGTGCCGCTCGGCGAGCGCGCGGACCTTCACCGAGTCCGAACCGTCGGCCTGCCAGCCCGCGCCGGACAGCGCCGAGGTGACCTGCGGGGCGAACGCGCCCAGCCCGATCACCAGCACCAGCCAGCCGGCCAGCACGGTCTTGAAGTGGTGCACGGACCACACGCCGAGACGGCCCAGCAGCCCCGGCCGGGGCGGGTCGGCGACGGCCGGGGCCGGCGCCGGGGTCGGGGCCGTCGGGACGGGGGCGGAGCGGTTCACTGGTCTCTCTCCAAGCACGAGGGAGTCAATAATACCCTGGGGGGTATAAAGAAGGTCAGGCGTCGCCCCGGGCGGGGGAGCTCCGCCCGAGGTGCGGGCTCCGCCCGGGGGTGCGGACTCAGCCCGCCAGCGAACCGAGGGCCGCCCGCAGCCGGCCGGCCGCCTCGTCCGCGACCTCGGCGAGTTCGGGCCGCCCGGTGAACCGCACCATCAGTTCCGGGTCCACCGCCTCGACCAGGACGCCCTCCGGGACGGCGCGCAGCACCACGTTGCAGGGCAGCAGCAGGCCGATCCGGCGGTCCGCCTCCAGGGCGCGGTGGGCGATCGGGGGGTTGCAGGCGCCGAGGACGAGGTAGTCCTCCAGCTCGACGCCGAGCTTGGCGCGCAGGGTGGCCGTCATGTCGATCTCGGTGAGCACGCCGAAGCCCTGCCCGGCGAGCGCCGCGCGGACCTTCTCGGCGGCCTCCGCGAAGGGAATGCCGGTCAGCGTGGCGGTGATGCCGTTCGCCATGTCGTCGAACCTCTCTCCTGGATACCCCCCTGGGTATTCAACCGTACGTCGGGTGCAACCCGGAGCCGCGCAGCCGCATTCCCGGCGCGGCGCCGTGCGGCACTGTGCGGCGCGGTGGAACCCGGGCAGCCCCGCGGGGCGTCGTCGCAGGGCCGGTCGCGAACCGCGGGCCGCACTCCGACATCCGCACGACCGCAGAACTCACCGAGGGGGGCCCGGGTGAAAACCGTCCCGCGCGGCGTCGGCCGACGCCGCGCCGCACAGCGCCGCAACCGCGAACTCGCCCTGCTCCTGCTCGCGGTGGCGGTCTGCCTGGCCGGCTGGACCAGCGCGAGCCTCGCCCTGCGCGGCACCCTCCCGCCCGACCTGGCCCGCTACGGCGCCGGCCTCGGCGCGCTCGCCCTGCTCCTGCACCTCGCCGTCCGCCGCTTCGCCCCGTACGCGGACCCGGTGATCCTGCCGCTCGCGGTCTTCCTCAGCGGCTTCGGACTCGTCCTGCTCGACCGCCTCGACCACTCGTACGCGCTCTGGCACGCCGCGAAGGGCGACTGGCAGAAACTCCCCGCCGCGCCCGCCCAGGTGAGCTGGACGGTGATCGCCGCCCTGCTCGCGATCGCCGTGCTGGCCGCCGTCCGGCACCACCGGCTGTTCCAGAAGTACGTGTACCTGACCATGACGGTCGCCCTGGTCCTGCTCGCCGCGCCCGCGTTCTTCCCCGGCGACACCCTCGGCGCCAAACGCTGGATCCGCCTCGGCGGTCTCTCCTTCCAACCGGACGAGTTCGTCAAGGTCGCCATCACCGTCTTCTTCGCCGGCTACCTCACCGCCAACCGCGACGCCCTGGCCCTCGCCGGCCGCCGCTTCCGGGGCCTGCACCTGCCGCGCGGCCGCAACCTCGGGCCGGTCCTGGCGATCTGGGTGGTCAGCCTGCTCGTCCTGGTCTTCGAGCGGGACCTCGGCACCTCGCTGATCTTCTTCGGCGTCTTCGTGGTGATGCTCTACACCGCCACCGAACGCACCGGCTGGGTGGTGATCGGCCTGCTGATGGCCGTCGCGGGCGCGACCGTCGTCGGCGACCTCGAACCCCACGTCCACGGCCGGGTCGAAGCCTGGCTGCACCCCCTCGACATCTACGAGCCCGTCCACGACCCCGCCCTGATCTCCTACCAGCCCGCCGAGGCCCTCTTCGGCCTCGGCTCCGGCGGTGTCCTCGGCACCGGCCTCGGCCAGGGCCGCCCCTTCCTGATCGGCTTCGCCGGGCGCAGCGACTTCATCTTCACCACCGTCGGCGAAGAACTCGGCCTGGCCGGCTCGATGGCCTTCCTCCTCCTCTACGCCCTCCTCGTCCAACGCGCCCTGCGCACCGCCGTCGCCCTCACCGACCCCTTCGGCAAACTCCTCGCCACCGGCCTCGCCGCCGCCCTCGCCCTCCAGGTCTTCGTCGTCACCGGCGGCGTCACCGGCCTCATCCCCCTCACCGGCAAAGCCCTGCCCTTCCTCGCCGCCGGCGGCTCCTCCCTCACCGCGAACTGGCTCCTCACCGCCATCCTGATCAAACTCTCCGACGCGGCGGGCCGAACCGAACTGGAGCCCGCGGCACGCCGGTAAGCGGTTCCTGTGCGGGGCATGGGTGGGAGCGCCTGCGGCGGGCGGGGTGGGGGAGGTGGCGGGCCGAGCCGAACTGGAGCCTGGGGCGGGCCGGTAACCGTGTTCGGCGTGGGGCGCGGGTGGTGAGGGGTAGGGCGGCGGGCCGAGCCGAACTGGAGCCTGGGGCGGGCCGGTAAGGGGGTTCGGTGCGGGGCCGGGTTGTCGGGCGGTCAGGTGGCTCCGGGGTCTCTGTCGGCCAGGAACGGGCGCAGCAGGGCGAGCAGGGTGTGCGGGCGGTGCAGCGGGATGATGTGGCCGCAGTCCTCGATGACGTGTCCGGTCAGGTCGTCGGCGACCGGGCGGAGTTGGCGTTCCAGGGCGGGGCCGACGGGTCGGGCGCCCAGGGCGAGGGTGGGCACCGTCAGGCGGGCGGTGGCGACCTCCCGTTCGATCTGCGCCGCGCTCTCGGGCAGGGCCCGGTAGTACGCGAACGCACGGCTCAGCGCCTGGCGGCCGGTGTACGCCCGGACGAACGCGTCCCGGAGCGCGGGGCGCACCCCGTCGCCGAGCGTGCCGGCGTTCAGGAACCAGTCGACGTAGGCGGCCTCGTGGCCCTCCAGCACGGTCTCGGCGAGGTCGGACGCGGCGGCGTGGAAGCCGAACCACCACGGCGGCCCGCCGGCCAGGAGGTCCTCGGCGCCGGGCAGCCGGCCCAGCAGGGCCTCCATGACGACCAGTCGCCGGACCAGGTCGGGACGGCGCAGCGCGAGCAGGAAGGCCGGCGCGGCGCCCGCGTCGATGCCGACCACGGCGGCCGCGTGCACGCCGAGCGCGGCGAGCAGCGCCTCGGCGTCCGCGGCGAGGGTGCCCGCGTCGTACCCGGTGGTGGCCCGGCCGCTCGCGCCGAACCCGCGCAGGTCCGGGGCGATGACGCGGTGGCGGTCGGACAGGCCGGCCATGACGTCCGTCCACAGCTCCCAGGTGTGCGGGAAGCCGTGCAGCAGCAGGACGGCCGGTCCCGACCCGTCGAGGGCCACGTTCAGTTCGACGCCGTTGGCGAGGACGCGTCGCAGTTCGGGCACGGCGGGACTCCAAGTGCGGGGCGGGGGAGGGTGACCAGGCCACGCTAGGGAACTATCGTGGTCCTCCCAAGACGGCACTCTCCCCTCAGGTGGTGAGCCCCGGGTGACCACGTCCAGGCCCGACGGACCCGACGGACCCGACGGACCCGACCGGCGGCCCGGTGCGCGCGGTGACCTGCTGGACCCGAACTGCCCGACCCGCCGCCTGCTCGACCGGATCGGCACCAAGTGGACGTCGCTGGCGGTCAAGGTGCTGGCCGAGGAGGCTCCCGGCGAGCTCCGGTTCGCGGAACTGCGGCGCCGCGTCCCGGGCATCTCGCAGAAGATGCTCTCCGTCACCCTGCAGGGCCTGACCCGGGACGGCCTGGTCGCGCGCCGGGTGGAACCCACCGTGCCGCCCGCCGTCCACTACCGGCTCACCGACCTGGGCCGGTCCCTGGAAACCCCCCTCGCCGCCCTCCGGTCCTGGGCCGAGACGCACATGCCGGAGATCGACCGCCACCACCGGCTCGCGGACGAGGCGCCCCCCGCCTAGCCGGTGGGGGCGGTCACGAGCGGACGGCTCCGCCCCGGCGACGGCCTCGCGACGGCCTCGCGGCGGCCGCTCAGGCGGTGGGCGGCGGGGTCAGGCCGTACCGCGCGACGACGTCGGGGAGCCAGTCGGGCTGCTCGAACCGGAGTCCGTACGCGGCGGCGAGCGCGGGGAGCGCGTCCTCGGTCGGCGGGGGTCCGTCGGCGAGCATCTCGGCCAGTTCGCGGAAGAAGTGCTCGAAGCCGGCCGGACTGATGATCTCGATCATCCGGGCCGGGACGGGACCGGCGTTCCACATCGCGTGCAGTTCCCCGCGCGGCTTGGTGAGGTAGCCGCCGGCGCCCAGGACGACCTCGCGGTCGCCGGACCGGAAGCCGATCTCGCCCTCGGTGACGATCGAGTACTCGTCCTCCCGGGTGTGCAGGTGCGGCGGCACCAGCGCTCCGACCGGGAAGGGGTGTTCGACGACGGAGACCGCGCCGTCGGTGTCGGCGCCCCAGAGCTTGAAGGCGACCCCGATCGAGCCGAGGAAGGCCTCGTCCCCCTCGCCGGGTCGGACGATGGTGAGTGGTGGGGCCGACGGCTCCGTCATGGTGATCACTCCTCCGCGCAATTCGGCGATACACTGGCGTTCTCCTAAAAAGTCTCCGCCCCGGACCGCAGGACGTCAACAGGTGAGTGAACAGCGGCGTTCATCGAAAACGCGTGGCTACGAGATGCGCAAACGCGCCGAGGACGTGGGACGGACGCGGCAGCGCATCGTCGAGGCCGCCGTGCACCTGCACGGCACCGCGGGCCCGGCGGCGACGAGCATCGCGGCGATCGCCGAGCGCGCCGGGGTCACCCGGCTGACCGTCTACCGGCACTTCCCCGACGGGACCGCGCTGTTCCAGGCGTGCTCGGGGCACTGGCTGTCGCAGCAGCGGCTGCCCCGGCCCGAGGCGTGGGCAGCGATCGGGGACCCGGTCGAACGGCTGACGGCCGGACTCGCCGACCTCTACCGCTTCTACCGCGCGGGCGAGCAGATGCTGACGCTGGTCAGCCGCGACCTGCACGCGGCGCCCGACTCGATCCGCGAGGCCTGGGCGGCGCGGAACGGGCGGTACGTCGAGGTGCTGGCCGAGGCGTGGCCGGTGACGGGCGGAGCCACCCGGCGGGCGGTGATCGGCCACGCGACGGCGTTCTCGACCTGGCGCTCGCTCTGCCGGGAGCAGGGGCTGCCGGACCGCGAGGCGGTCGAGGTCATGGTCACGCTGGTGGCAGCGGTGGGCGACTGACCCGCCCGCACCAGCGGAACCGCGCGCTCGCCACCGACCCGAAGCCCCCCGCCACCCACCGACGGCCGCGGCCGCCCCCGGCCCCCGGCCGCTAGACGATTAGTTCCGAAGTCAGCTGGCTTTGCTGGTTCTGCTTCGGGCATGCAGGAAGGGTGTCCAGCATTCGGGTTGTGACGACCGAAGAACTGGACACCCTCCTGACCGCACTTTACGTGCAGATCGATGATCATCTACCCCGAACGCGTTGGCTGGGCCGCCCGCCGCGGCTGACGGACTCGGAACTGGTGTGCCTGGCCGTGGCCCAGGTGCTGCTGGGCTTCCACTCCGAGGCGCGCTGGATCCGCTTCGCCCGTGCCCATCTGCGTGGCATGTTCCCCCACCTGCCCGAACGACCCGGCTACAACAAGCGCCTGCGCGCCGCCAGGCCCCTGCTCCAGCAGGCGATTCGAGACCTGGCCCAGGCGACCGACCTGTGGTCCGACCCGGTGTGGATCACCGACTCCACACCCGTCGAGTGCGGTCGCTCCCACGACACCGTCCGACGCTCGGCCCTGGCCGGGTGGGCCGGCTACGGCTACAGCCGCTCGCACTCGCGCTGGTTCTGGGGCCTGAAGCTGCACCTGGTCTGCACCCCCGCCGGGCTGCCCGTCACCTGGGCCCTGGCCAGTCCCAAGGTCGACGAGCGCGAGGTCCTGGCCGCCCTCATCGAGACCGAACCCGAGCTGGCCCGCGAGCGGCCCGGTCTGCTGATTCTCGCCGACAAGGGTTACGTCTCCGCCGAACTCGACCGCTTCCTCGACCAGCACGGCATCACGCTGCTACGGCCCTCCTACCGCAACCGGACCCCACGCCCCGGGGAGGGGCTGCTGAAGTCGGTCCGACAGCTGATCGAGTCCGTCAACGACACCCTCAAGGGCCAACTCGGCCTCGAACAGCACGGCGGCCGCACCATCGAGGGCCTCGGCGCCCGGGTCGGCCAGCGACTGCTCGCGATGACGTGCGCGATCTGGCACAACCGAACCACCGGCCGACCCGTCACCCGCTCCCTGATCACCTACGACCACTGACCGACTTCGGAACTACTCGTCTAGATGTACTGACCACGGAGGTTGGTGACGGGGTTCACGGTCTGGCGATCTTGAAATGAGTGAGGGCCTTCTGGCTCGGTGTGGATTGCGACATCTGCA